>NZ_JBFUJT010000028.1:0-77994 GCF_056401235.1 Polaromonas sp. P4_F9
CACTGCTCGATACCCGTCATGAAGGAGCCCATGTACAAGCCCTTCTTGAACCACGCCTTGAAGTTGCGCGACTGACCCAGCTCCTGCGCCAGCCAGCTGCTCGCATAGGCTTCGGGGTAGGCGCCCAGCTCGTCGTGCTGGCGGCCCGACGTGACGGCAGCATAGGCGGCCTCCGCGGCCAGCATGCCGCTCTTGATCGCTGCGTGGCTGCCCTTGATGCGCGCGGCATTGAGGTAACCCGCTTCACAGCCCACCAGTGCGCCGCCGGGGAACACCGTTTTGGGCAGGCTCAATGCGCCCCCGGCCGTGATGGCGCGTGCACCGTAGCTGATGCGCTTGCCGCCTTCCAGGTATTGCCTGATGCTGGGATGCGTTTTCCAGCGCTGCATTTCTTCAAAGGGGCTGAGGTAGGGGTTGGTGTAATCGAGGCCGGTGACCAGGCCCAGCGTGACCTTGTTGTCTTCCAGGTGGTACATGAAGCCGCCGCCATAGGTCCTGCTGTCCATGGGCCAGCCGGCGGTGTGAATGACGAGACCGGGTTTGTGTTTGGCCGGATCAATCTCCCACAGCTCCTTCACGCCCAGCGCATAGGCCTGCGGGTCCTTGCCTTCGTCCAGCTTGAAGCGGCTGATCAGCTGGCGGCCCAGGTGGCCGCGCGCGCCTTCGGCAAACACGGTGTACTTGCCATGCAACTCCATGCCCAGCTGGAAGTTGTCTGTCGGCTCGCCATCCTTGCCAATACCGAGGTTGCCGGTGGCGACCCCCTTCACCGAGCCGTCCTCGTTGTACAGCACCTCGGCGGCCGCGAAGCCAGGGAAAATTTCCACGCCGATGTTCTCGGCCTGCTGCGCCAGCCAGCGCACCACATTGCCCAGGCTGATGACGTAGTTGCCTTCGTTGTGCATGCAGTCGGGCACGAGAAAGGACGGCGTCCGGGTTGCGCCTGTTTCGCTGAGGAACAGGACTTCGTCACCCGTGACCGGCTGATTCAGCGGTGCGCCCAGCGCCTTCCATTCGGGAATCAGCTCGGTGATGGCCCTGGGATCCATCACGGCGCCCGAAAGAATGTGCGCGCCGGGCTCGGAACCTTTCTCGAGGACGACGACGGAAATGTCAGTTCCTTTTTCGGCCGCCAGCTGTTTCAGGCGGATCGCAGTCGCCAGCCCGCCCGGGCCGCCCCCTACAACAACAACGTCATATTCCATCGCTTCACGGGGACCAAACTGCGCCAGAATTTCTTGGGTATTCATCGGGGGACTCGCTGATAATGATTTGGATGATCGTTGCCTGTACCGCGGCAATTTTAAGTCGTGAATTCAGGCGCCCGGACGATCGTTCACTTTTAATCGAGAGGAGCCCCTAATGGCCTACAGCATCGATCTTTCAGGACGTGTCGCGCTGGTTACCGGCGCTTCTGGCGGTCTGGGTGCGCAGTTTGCCAAAACCCTGAGCCGCGCCGGCGCCGCCGTGGTGCTGGCAAGCCGCAGCCTGGACAGGCTCAAGGAGCTGCGCGCACAAATTGAGGCTGACGGCGGTGATGCGCACGTGGTGTCGCTCGATGTGATGGATCACGCCAGTATCAAGGCCGGCGTGGCCCATGCCGAGACCGAGGTGGGCCCCATCGACATCCTCGTCAACAACTCCGGCGTGAGCACCACGCAGCGCCTGCAGGATGTGGACGAGGAAGACTATGACTTCATCTTCAACACCAATGTCAAAGGTGCGTTCTTTGTTGCGCAGGAGGTTGGCAAGCGCATGCTCGCCCGGGCCAGGGGAGAGGCCCCGGGCACCTATGGCGGCGGGCGCATCATCAACATCGCGTCCATGGCCGGGCTGCGCGTGCTGCCGCAGATCGGCGTGTACTGCATGAGCAAGGCGGCCGTGGTGCAGATGACCAAGGCCATGGCGCTGGAGTGGGGCAAGTTCGGCATCAACGTCAATGCCATTTGCCCGGGCTACATCGACACCGAAATCAACCACCACCACTGGGAAACTGAGCAGGGCAAGAAGCTGGTGCAGATGCTGCCGCGCAAGCGCATCGGCAAGCCGGAAGACCTGGACGCGCTGCTGGTGATGCTGGCCAGCCGGGAAAGCCATTTTGTCAACGGTGCGGTGATCGCAGCAGATGACGGCTTTGCGACCTGAGCACTCGCGAATGACGGGCGGCATTTTGGCCGGTCTCCTTGCGGGCGCGCTGTGGGGGTTGGTGTTTGTAGTGCCGCGCATGTTGCCCGTGGGCCCCGGTGCCTACTCGTCGGTGGACCTGACGGCCGGGCGTTTTGCGGCGTATGGCGTGGTGGCCGCCGCGGTGATGCTGCTGGGCCGGCGCAGCCGGCGCCTGCCCACCGTGCGCCAGGCCTGGGCCGCCCTGGCCATGAGCGTGCTGGGGTTCAGTGCCTACTACCTGCTGCTGGTGCTGGCCATTCGCGATGCCGGCACCGAGGTGCCCACGCTGGTCATCGGCACCATTCCTTTATGGGTCATGCTGCTCGGCAAACCACACGGCCTGCGCTGGTCATCGCTGGTGCCCGGGCTGGCACTCACGCTGGCGGGCCTGCTGCTCATGATGGGTTCCACGCACGAGGCGGCGGATCAATCCACTATGCATTTTTGGCGCGGCGTTGTTCTGGTGACCGCCTCGCTGGTGTGCTGGACGGTGTTCGCCATTGTTAATTCCGCATGGCTCAAGCGGCATCCCGAGGTCAATGCCACCGATTGGGCCAACTGGCTGGGTGTGGCCACCGGCCTGGGCGCGGTGCTGATGTGGCTGGTGGCAGGCTCTGATGCGGCGGTGCTGATGGCGCGCGACGACCGCACCCTGTTTGTCCTCCTGTGCGTGGTGGCCGGGTTTGGCTCTACCTGGCTGGCCACCATTTTCTGGAACATCGCCAGCCAGCGGCTCAGCGCCAGCCTGTGCGGCCAGCTCATCGTCAGTGAAACCATTTTTGCCCTGCTGTATTCTTTTGCCTGGGATGGCCGTTGGCCCACAGCGGCACAGTTCATCGCCTGCGTGCTGTTCACGCTGGGCATTCTTGCCTCCATCCGGGCTCACCGCTGAATCACTTTTCCAAATTTTCCAAAATTCCCAACATGAAAATTGAAATTCCCGAGAAGAAAAAGCTGGTGCATGAAATGCGCATCCCGATCCGCTGGGGCGACATGGATGCGATGGGCCACCTCAATAACACCACTTATTTCCGCTACCTGGAAACCATACGCATCGACTGGATGTACGCCATTGGCTGTCAACCTGATCCGCAAGGCGAGGGCCCGGTGATCGTCAATGCTTTCTGCAATTTCTACAAGCAGCTCGAATACCCGGGCGATGTGCTGATCAAAATGTATGTGAGCGATCCGGGCCGGACCACCTTCGAAACCTGGGCCACCCTGGAACGTGTGGACGATCCGGGCGTGATTTGCGCCGCGGGCGGCGCCACCACGATCTGGGTGGACTTTCCCGCGCAGAAGGCTAAAACCCTGCCGGACTGGATGCGTCAGGCGGTTGAGGGCTGAATTTGCGTTAACTGCGGCGCGTTCAGGTTGGTTTGGCGGGTTTGGGAACGCGGCCCATCAGGTAGAACTCCGGGTTGGGTTGCATGCCGCTGAAATTTGCCATGCGGTTTGACAAGCCAAAAAATGCCGTGATGGCCGCGATGTCCCAGGCGTCCTCATCGTCGAAACCATGGGCATGCAGGGCTTTAAAGTCGCTGTCTTCCATCTCGTCGGAACTCAGGCACACCTTCATCGCAAAGTCGAGCATGGCGCGCTGGCGCGGCGTAATGTCGGCCTTGCGGTAGTTCACCGCCACCTGGTCGGCTACCAAAGGTTTCTTTTCATAAATGCGCAGGATGGCGCCGTGCGCCACCACGCAGTACAGGCAGTGGTTGGCCGCGCTGGTCGTCGTCACGATCATCTCGCGCTCGCCCTTGGTCAGCGAGCCCGTGGGGTGGGAGCCTTCCTCTTTCAGCATCAGCGCGTCGTGGTAGGCGAAGAAAGCGCGCCACTCGGCGGGCCGCCGGGCCAGCGCCAGAAACACGTTGGGCACAAAGCCGGCTTTTTCCTGCACCTCCAGCACCTTGGCCTTGATGTCTTCGGGCAGGTTTTTCAGTTCTGGCGCGGGGTAACGGGGCGTGGCAGTCGGGGTAGCGGGTTTTGTCATGAACTTGTCCTTGATCCGGGTTAATGATCCGGGTTGAAACGGCAACACCGCCATAACGTAACTGCAATGAATTTTAAACTTGCCCGCAGATTCCCCGGCCGAGGCTGCTTCACGTCAACCCAGGAGCCCCCGCACGAGCAACAACACCCATCCCGTACAGGTATGGACCATTGGCGTCAGGCATTCCTGTCGCGGACAGCCAGAACTCCATTGCTGCCGGCCCGCACGCCCCTATCCTGCGGTCCGAAGCCTGTCGCGGCGCGCCGCCGGCCCCGCTTGCCCGAGCTCTTGCTGCAAGTGATTGCCCTGCGTGGTGCAGGCCGGTCCGTGCCCGTGCATGGACACGCGCATGGACAGGCCGCAGCATTGCGCGTATGCTTCCAAAAAAATAATTGTCTTTCGGTACGGTGCGGTCTGGCGAGCACAGTGGCATTCAGGACCACGCGGCAGCTTGCGACGCATGCGTATGACGTAAGGAGGAGCGGAATGGCCCATGTGGTCCTCGCAGTCCAGTGAACGGCACATGTCAAGCGCCGCACTGTCGTTTTCCAGCCCGCAGGCACCATCCAGCGCCAGCGTTCTGCGCTGCCGAAATGTGCCTGCGCGTGGCCGCACGAACCGATGGTGTAGCGCCAGGTATTTTCATCGAGGCGCGATAGCGCCCGCGGTTCGTTTGCCAACCCCTGTCTGGAGGAGCCCTCTATGGATGTTCATGCCGGGTCAATGATGGCGCGCAATGATGCGCCAATAACGCCGCAAGGCGAGCAATCGGCCTTCCTGCAAAACATCCTCGAATCATCTACCGAGTACTCGATCATCGGCAAGGATCTCACCGGCAAGATCCAGCTCTGGAACGCCGGTGCACGCCGCTTGTATGGCTACGAGCCGGAAGAGGTCATTGATAAAGCCAACTCGTCCATGCTTCATACGCCGGAGGACATCGCCACCGGCAAGCCGGTCCAGATCATGGCCGCCGCCCTGCAAGCCGGTAAATGGGAGGGCACCATCACGCGGGTCCGCAAAAGCGGTGAGCAATTCACCGCGCGCGTCGTCATCACGCCACGCCGCGACGCAGCGGACAAGCCCGTCGGCTTCCTGCTCATCTCGAAAGACATCTCGGATGAAATCCGCCTGACGGAAGAACTCCAGGCCACGCAGTTCTATGCGCGCAGCCTGATCGAGGCCAGCCTGGACCCACTGGTCACCATCAGCCCGGAAGGCAAGATCACCGACGTCAATGAAGGCTCCATCAAGGTCACCGGCGTGCCGCGCGAGAAGCTGATCGGGACCGATTTCTCGGACTACTTCACCGAGCCGGACAAGGCGCGCCAGGGGTACCGGGAGGCGTTTTCCAAGGGAGCGGTCACCGACTATCCGCTCACCATCCGGCACACGGACGGACGGCTCACGGACGTCCTCTACAACGCTGCGGTCTACAAGGATGTCCGGGGGAGCGTTCTCGGCGTGTTCGCGGCCGCACGCGACGTGACGCAAAGCCGCAAGGCGGAGCAGAGATTCCGGACCCTCATCGAGTCGGCTCCGGATGCAATGGTGCTGGCCAACCAGGAGGGCATCATCCTCCTGGTGAACAACCAGACCGAAAGCTTGTTCGGTTATGAGCGTGACGAGATACTCGGGCAATCCGTTGAGATCTTCGTCCCGAACCGTTATCGAAAGGGCCACCCAGGACACCGGGGGAAATTCTTCGCCGAACCGCGCCTGCGTCCCATGGGGGCGGGCGTCGAACTGTGGGGTGTTCGCAAGGACGGAAGTGAGTTCCCGATCGAGATCAGTCTCAGCCCGATCGAAAGCCCACAGGGTTTGACCGTCGCGGCAACCATTCGGGACGTAACCGTACAGAAAACAGCCTCCCAATATGCCCGGAGCCTGATCGAGTCAAGCCTGGACCCGCTGGTCACCATCAGCGCAGAAGGCAAGATCACCGACGTCAATGCGGCTTCTGCCGAGATCACCGGCTTGCCGCGCGAGAAGCTGATCGGGACCGACTTTTCCGACTACTTCACCGAGCCGGAAAAGGCGCGCGAAGGTTACAAGCAGGTCTTCGAAAAAGAATCGGTCTCCGACTATCCGCTGACCATTCGCCATTGCAACGGCAAGCTCACCGACGTGCTGTACAACGCCTCGGTATACAAGGACACGCGCGGCAATGTGCTGGGCGTGTTCGCCGCCGCGCGCGACGTGACGGCACAGAAGAAGGCCGAGGCCGAGGTCGCCGAGCAGCGAACCAAGGAGCTGGAGCGGCTGGCGGAACTGGAGCGCTTCCAGAGGCTCACCGTCGGGCGTGAACTCAAGATGATCGAGCTCAAAAAGGAGATCGAAGAGCGCAAGCGGGAGATCGAGGAGCTCAAGAAAACCGGGGGCGGGTGACAGACCATGCCAACGAAGACGGCGCAAAGCATGGATGCTGAACAGCAGTTCAGCCAGGCCGACTACGCGAAGGCGGTGGTCAACATCCTGGAGGACGCCGCAGGCGAAAGAGCCCTGCTGGAGCGGACGCAGAAGGCTGTTCTCAACATACTGGAAGATTCCGGTGCCGAAAAGCTGCGCCTCGAGGAGATGCAAAAGGCGGTGCTCAATATCCTTGACGATCTCGCGGGGGAGGTGAGCGAGCGTACGCGCCTGGAGGATCGGTTTCGTGCGCTGCTGGAAACCGCGCCAGACGCGATCGTCATCGTCAACGAGGCGGGATGCATGGTTCTGGTGAACGCGCAAACGGAGAAGCTGTTCGGCTATGCCCGCAGCGAACTGCTGGGCCAGATGGTCGAGATGCTGCTGCCCGAGCGGTTCCGGGGGCTCCATCCCCAGCACCGGATGCGCTTCGGTTCGGAGCCGCGGGTCCGGCCGATGGGCGCCGAACTGGAGCTGCAGGGGCTGCGCAAGGACGGGAGCGAGTTTCCGACTGAAATTCTCCTGAGCCCGGTGAACACGGACGAGGGCATCCTCGTCTCGGCGGCCATCCGCGACGTTTCGCGGACCAAGGACATCGAGCACCAGATCCGGACTTCGCTGAAGGAAAAGGAGGCGCTGCTGCAGGAGATTCACCACCGGGTAAAGAACAATCTGCAGATCATCGCCAGCTTGCTGTCGCTGCAATCGGGCTACATCCGCGATCCGCAGACGCTCATGCAGTTCCAGGAAAGCCAGGGTCGCATCCGCTCCATGGCCCTCATCCACGAAAAGCTTTACCAGTCGGAGACGCTGGCAACGGTGGACCTGGCGGACTACGTGCAGACCCTCGTGAGTATTCTCATGCGCACCTACACCTCCAATGCCAAGGTGAAACTGGAGTTCCGGCTTGAACCGGCGGCGGTTAGCATCGATACCGCGGTGCCTGTGGGCCTGATGCTCAACGAACTCGTGACCAACGCGCTCAAGTATGCGTTCCCCAATGGCCGTCCGGGGCTCCTGCTCGTGATGCTGAATACTGAAGCGGACGGGAAATTCGCCCTGCGCGTGCACGACGACGGCGTCGGGCTGGCGCCGGACTTTCAGCTGGAGCAGGCCAATACACTGGGCCTGCGGCTGGTCAGGATGTTCACCAGGCAATTGCGCGCCGACGTGACGCTGCGCTCAAGGCCCGGCCACACAGCGTTCGACATTCGATTCAAGGAGGCGGCGGTCAAGTCGCCGTGAAGACCATGGAACAGTTGCTGGGCAAAACCCGTGTGCTCGTGGTCGAAGATGAGATCGTCGTCTCGGAAGACCTGCAGCAACGGCTGGTGGGGCTCGGCTTCGAAGTCGCCGGAGCGGCGGACACCGCGGCCGATGCCATCCGGATCGCCACCACCATGCGGCCCGACGTCGCCCTGATGGACATCATGTTGCACGGCCGGCCCGAAGGCATCGACGCCGCCGAACACCTGCGTGGCGAGCTGGACATCCCGGTCATCTACCTCACGGCGCACAGCGATTCGGCTACCTTGCAACGAGCCCGGCTCACCGACCCGGCGGGCTATATCGTCAAGCCGTTTGATGATCTGCAGCTGCGTGTGGCCATCGAGCTGGCGCCGATGCGGCATGAGATGGAGCGCAAGGCGCGCCGGGTCGCGCGGTGGTTGACCGCCACGTTCACGAGCATTGGCGACGCCGTCATCGCCACCAACACCCGTGCCGAGATCCTGCTGCTCAATCCCGCCGCGGAAAAGCTGACCGGCTGGACGCAGGATGAGGCCGCCGGTAAACCATGCGGCGAAGTCGTGCGTCTGATGAAACAGGGCGCCGCCCAGCCCCTGGAAGACCCGGCCGCGCGCGCCCTGCGCCACGGCGTGGTCGTCCGCTTGGACCCAGACACCGTGCTGATCACGCGCACGGGGGAGGAGCGCTACGTGGATGACAGCGCTTCGCCCATTACCGACGAGACCGGCAAGATCATCGGTGCTGTCGTGGTGATGGTCGAAACCACGGACCGGGGCACCGCGAAGAGCCGCGAACAGGCCTTGACGCGCCAGGTGGTGCAGCTGCTAGCCGAGAAGGAGCAGCAGGAGGTGCTCGGTGCCCAGCTGGAAACCTTCGCCGCTGCCGTGAGCCACGACTTGCGCGCGCCGCTGCTGGCAATTTCCGGCTTCTCCGAGCTGCTCGCCAATAAGCATCGTGACCAGCTCGACTCGTCAGGACAATTGTTCCTCGATCGCGTTCAGGCAGGCGCGCTCCAGATGAAACGCATGATGGAGGACTATCTGCTTTTTCTGAAGTCGAACCGCGCGCCATCGCTTCGTCTGGCGGCGGTGGACCTGAAGCGCATGGCGCAGGAAGTTTTCGACGACCTTGCCTCCGTGCCTGGCCAGAAACCGGTGCAGTTCGTGTGCGAAACGCTACCGCAGGCCTGGGCTGACGAGACCATACTCCGGCATGCGCTGGTCAACCTGCTCGGCAACGCGCTCAAGTATTCGTCGCAATGCGAACAACCGGTGGTGGAAGTCGGCGCCACAGCAGACGGTGAAGCAGGCGAAAACTTTCATACCTACTTTGTCCGTGACAACGGTGCGGGCCTGGATCTGGCGAGCGCAGCGAAGCTCTTTGAGCCGTTCCAACGCTTCCATAGCGCGGCCGAATTCCCCGGTACCGGGGTGGGGCTGGCCATTGTCAAGCGCATCGTTGAGAGCCATGGCGGAGGGATCCGGGCAGAGAGCCGGCCAGGCGCCGGCGCTACATTTTTTTTCACCCTGCCGGCGAGAGCTCCCAGCGAGCCGAAGCCAGCGTGATGCGAGCCCTGCGATGAATTCAGCCACGCTTCTCCTCGCCGAAGATCAGGCGGCGGTCACCACCGATCTTGGGGCCCGGCTCGCGCACAATGGCTACAAGGTCTGCGGCATCGCAGCCTCGGGCGAGGAGGCACTCGCCCTGGCGCGCCTGCATCGGCCAAGACTCGCGTTGATGGACATTGGAATCCGGGGCGAGATGAACAGCATCCAGACCGCCGAGATCCTGCGCCACGAACTGGACGTGCCGGTGATCTTCCTCTCCGCGCACTCCGACGAGGCAACGCTGCAGCTTGCCAAGCTCACTTTCCCCTACGGCTTCCTCGTGAAACCTTTCGGCGAGCGCGAACTGCAACTCAGCATCGAAGCGGCCCTCCACAAGCACGAGTGTGAACGCCAGCTCGCCGCCGCGCATCTGGAAATCCGTCGCCTCAACGCCAGCATCGAACAAGGTGTGAGCGAGCGAACGGCGGAACTGGAAGCGGCGCTGACGGAGATCGAGGGCTTCGTGCATGCCGTCGCACATCACCTGCGTTCACCGCTGCGTGCCATGGAAGGCTATTCGCATCTGCTGCTGACCCGGTACGCCGCCAACCTTCCGGATCCGGCCTTGCGATTTCCAGGGGTGATTGCCAGCAGTGCCAAGCACATGGCGCGCCTGGTGGATGACCTGCTTTCGTTCGTCAACCTGCGGCAACAGACCTTGTCTCCCACACGTGTGGATGTCGCAGCCGCCGCGCGCGAAGTCATGGGCGAGTTGATGGCTGCGGAACCCGGCCGCCTCGTGGATGCCCACATCGAGGAACTACCCGACTGTCAGGCCGACCCCGCACTACTGCGGCGGCTCCTGGTCGCGCTGCTCTCCAACGCGCTCAAGTTCAGCCGCGACCGCCAGCCGGCGGTCATCACGGTGGGTGCCCAGCTGAACCAGCATGTCTATTTCGTTCGCGACAACGGCATCGGCTTCGACCCTCGCTACGCCGACAAGCTGTTCAAACTGTTCAGCCAGCTGAATCTGCCCGAGGCTTACGAAGGCACCGGCGCAGGCCTGGCGATGGCCCTGCGCATCGCCGAACGCATGGGCGGCCGTATCTGGGTGGAGTCATCCCCCGGGTGTGGCGCCACATTTTTCTTCAACCTACCGGTCCCATCATGAAAATTTTCGCACCAGACATCTTGTTGGTTGAAGACAGTCAAAGTGACGTCGATCTGTTCATGCTCGCTCATCAGATGAATGAGTCGGCCACGACCATCAGGGTCGCGCGTGATGGCTTCGAGGCGGTGGAAGTCCTCCTCGGTGGCGAACAACGACCCTGGAACGCCCAGGACGCCTTGCCCCGACTGGTGTTGCTTGACCTGAACATGCCAAGGCTCAACGGGTTTGAAGTGCTGGAGCGGCTGCGTGCCGATGAGCGCACACGGCAGCTTCCCGTGGTGATCTTCAGTGCGTCCGATCAAAGGTCGGACAGACTTGAAGCCGAGCGCCTTGGCGCCAATGGCTACGTCCGCAAACCTGTGGAGTTCGAACATTTGTGCGAAACCCTGGCGCAGTTCGAACGCGACTGGCTGAGCGCAGACCTTGCGCCACAGCATCCGCCGGAATGATTGTGAAAGGGGTCACTCACCATGAACATCTCCGCGCCTGACATACTGCTGGTTGAAGACAGCCCCACTTCAGCCGAACTATTCGTGTTTGCCCTCGAGGCCAACCAGTCCAGCGCCACCATCCAGGTCGTGCGCGACGGCGTGGAAGCCCTGGACTTCCTGCTCGATGGTGATGGGGCGGCCCGGCCCGGGAGCACCAGCAACGCCCTGCCTCGTCTGGTGTTGCTCGATCTTCACATGCCGAGGCTCGACGGGTTCCAGGTGCTGGAGCGTCTGCGTGCCGATGAACGGACGCGGTTGCTTCCGGTGGTGATCCTGAGTTCCTCCGACCAGGAGTCGGATAAGCGCGAGGCCTACCGGCTTGGCGCCAACGGCTACATCTCCACGCCCGTGGGGTTCAAGAATTCTTGTGAAATCATCGCCCAACTCGAACGCGAGTGGCTGGGGGCAGCCGGAGAAAATTGACACATGCAAAAGGAGCGGGCAGATGCAGGTTCAAGTCACCTTCAAGTCAACGTCAAGTCAACTGCAACCACCCATCCATACCGGGGAATTGTTCGGGCGCTGCGCCACCAGGGGGCTGAAGGCATCGCTCAGCCGTTCAGGCCATGTACGGCGCCCGTGCAGAGCCGGGCTGCTGCGTCCAGGTCTGAACCTGCGTAAGGCCGGTTGCCCAATCAGAACGGGCGCGCTATGCCCCGGTTTGAAATTCACCAGATAGCCCATCTTGCCCAGCGGCTATCCTCGGGATTTTTTGGAGCACAGCATGACGCCTCCCGCAGACAAGGATTTCGACAAAGGCCTCGCCACCCGCAAGCAGGTGATGGGTGAGGATTTCGTTGCCAACGCCTTTGGCAAGGCCACGGATTTTTCCATGCCCATCCAGCGCTACATCACCCGCAATGCCTGGGGCGACGTATGGCAGCGGCCGGGACTGGACCTGAAGACGCGCAGCCTGATCACGGTGGCAATGCTGACCGCCCTGGGAAAGCAGCATGAGCTCAAGGGGCATGTGCGCGGCGCGCTTAACAATGGGGTGACGCCGGAGCAGTTGCAGGAGGTGTTGCTGCACGCCAGCATTTATTGCGGTCTGCCTGCCGCGGTAGAGGCTTTTCGCACGGCGGCTGAGGTGGTGGATGCACCTAAAGCCGGTTGAAGTATTGAACTTTGCGGCTATTTGGCGTAAACCAGTGAAAACGGGTTCGAGAAGCCATAAATCCAGGAGCAAGTATTGCAACGCGACAGTGCACGATAGGGCTCAATGGGGCTCAATAGGGCCGGGATGCCCTTACTTTCACCAAGGACGGGACATGCACACTCCGGCGCGGGTGGCGCGCACAATGGGCTTACCAGTCGCCTGCGCGTGCGGCTCCATCACAGCGCCGCCCCTGCTGCCAGCAGGCCCGCGCCGCAATTTCCTGAAGGGGAAATACACATGCAAATTCAGGTCAATTCCAACCACACCATCCACACTGGCGAAGCATTTGAACGCTGGGCCACCACAGAGTTGAACGAATCGCTGAGCCGTTTCAAGGGTGACATTACCCGCGTGGAAGTGCATATGAGTGACGACACCGGCGACGGGGCCGGCGCGGATTCCAGGCGCTGCGTGATGGAAGCGCGTCTGGCGCACCACGACCCCTTGACCGTCAACCACCATGCACCCAGTCAGGACGAGGCCTTCCGTGGCGCCAGCGACAAACTCAAGCGTTTGATCGAACACGCACTCGGCAAACTGCGCGACCAGCACCGTGGGCGCAAGTCGATTCGCCGTGAGGTGGACTCCGGCGAGGCGTGAGCAGATGCAGGCCCGGCGAGCGCGCTACCGGCTATAGGCTATCGGGTTGGTGGCGTCGGTTGAAGTCAGTTAAAACTTCCGAGGAAGTCCATCTTGCCCAGCGGCACACCCTGGTTGCGCAAGATGGCATAGGCCGTGGTGGCGTGGAAGTAAAAGTTGGGCATCACAAAATTGAGCAGGTAGGGCTCACTGGGGAAACTCATTTCCTTGCCGCGTATCTTGAGGGTGATGGTGCCGCCTTCGCTGGCATTGATTTGCGCCTCGCTCACCGTCCCCATGAACGCGATGGTGTTGGCGATACGGGCCTGTAGTTCCTCAAACGTGGTTTCGGTGTCGGCCATGCTTGGCGGCGTGACACCGCCAAGCCGTGCAATGCCAAACTTGGCTGCGTCGCTGGCACCCTGAATCTGGCCCGTCAGCGGGTACATGTCGGGGGCGAGGCGGGCATTGACGTAAGTGGCCAGGTCGATGTTGTTGGCCTCGGCGTGGGCTCTGGCTTTTTCCAGCACGGCGGCCAGGTTGTTGAAGCCGCGGGTGAAGACTGGCACGGAGGCCTGGTAGAGGGTGAGTGGCATAAAGGGCTCTTGGCTAGGGTGGGTGAATCGGACGGGGAGAAAATGCTGGAGTCGATTCTGTTCCCATCCGCAAAATCGTGCTGGCCGTCAACGAAAGCAACCCATTTTGCGGCGGGCCTTGCAGGCGCGGCCGCTTATGCGCCCGCCATAAGCTTGTGCACCAGGTCGGCCGTGGTGGAGGCTTTGTACTTGCGCATCAGGCGGGCCCGGTAAATCTCCACGGTGCGGTGGCTGATGACCAGCGCGCGGCCGATTTCCTTGGAGGTCAGGCCGTCCATCAGGTGGGCGGCAACCTCGCGTTCACGTGCCGTGAGTACCGCCGTCACCGGGCGGCGCGAACTCAGGTCTTCAAAGGTCCAGATGCCGGCTTCATGCGGTGCGCTGCGGTTCAGGGCGCGCCCGGTCACATGGCACCAGAAGGTTTCGCCCTTGTTGCGGCCATCCACCCGCTTCATGATGCGGTCGTCGGCATACAGGCCCCTGGTATTGAGTATGGGAATCATGCGGGCGCCAATGCGCTCGTACTCGTCCACGCTCGGGTAAAGCACCAGAAAGGACTGGCCGACCAGTTGCTCTCGCGAGGCGCCAAACATCTCGCACAAATGCTGGTTGCAGTCCACAATGGAGCGGTTTCGGGACAACACGAGCCCGACGGGCGCCAGATCGAAAGCGAGTTGGTAATCGACTTCCATGGGGGCTAACCTTTACGAAAAACTACGTATCTGAATACGTAGTATCGTAGCGGATTGTTCCCCGTTGAACCACCGCTGAATTACATCAGGAGACTATTTGTGAACAAACTCTTTCCCTCCGCGGCCGAGGCCCTTCAGGGCGTGGTCAAGGACGGCCAGTTGATGGCCGTTGGCGGCTTTGGCCTATGCGGCATTCCCGAAGCCCTGATTGACGCGCTGAAGGGCAGCGGCGTGAAGAACCTCTCGGTTATTTCCAACAATGCCGGCGTGGACGGCTTCGGCCTGGGCAAGCTGCTGGAAACGCGGCAGATCAAAAAAATGATTTCCAGCTACGTCGGCGAGAACAAGGAGTTCGAGCGCCAGTATCTGGCAGGCGAGCTGGAGCTCGAGTTCACGCCCCAGGGCACGCTGGCCGAAAAGCTGCGCGCCGGTGGCGCCGGCATCCCGGCCTTTTTCACCAAGACCGGCGTCGGCACGCAGGTGGCCGAGGGGAAGGAATTGCGCGAATTCGACGGCGAGACCTATGTGATGGAGCGCTCGCTGGTGCCCGACGTGGCCCTGGTCAAGGCGCATGTGGCCGATAAGTCCGGGAACCTGCGCTTCAACCTCACGGCCCGTAATTTCAACCCGGCCGCCGCGATGGCCGGCAAGGTCTGCATCGTCGAGGTGGAGAAGGTCGTCGAAGTCGGCGAGCTGGCGCCCGACGACATCCACCTGCCGGGCATTTACGTGCACCGCATCGTGCTCAATGCGAACCCCGAGAAGCGCATTGAAAAGCGGACCATTACCGAGAAAGCAGGAGTTTGACCATGCCTTGGACCCAAGACCAGATGGCGGCACGCGCCGCCCAGGAACTCGAAGACGGTTTTTACGTGAACCTCGGCATCGGCATCCCGACCCTGGTGGCCAATTTCACCGGCGACAAGGAGGTGTGGCTGCAGTCCGAAAACGGCATGCTGGGCATTGGCCCGTTCCCGACAGAAGATCAGGTTGACGCGGACCTGATCAATGCCGGCAAGCAGACGGTCACCACCATCAAAGGTTCGTCCATCTTCGGCAGCCATGACAGCTTCGCGATGATTCGTGGCGGCAAGATCAACCTGTCCATCCTGGGCGCCATGCAGGTCAGTGAAAAGGGCGACCTGGCCAACTGGATGATTCCGGGCAAGATGGTCAAGGGCATGGGCGGCGCCATGGACCTAGTCGCCGGCGTGAAGCGCGTGATCGTCCTGATGGAGCATGTCGCCAGGAAGAAAGACGGCACCGAGGACATGAAGATCCTGCCCCAATGCACACTGCCACTGACGGGTGTGGGCGTGGTCGACCGCATCATCACCGATCTGGCGGTGATGGACGTGACGCCGCAGGGCCTCAAGGTGATGGAACTTGCGCCTGGCGTGACGAAAGAATCGCTGCAAGCCAAAACCGGCGTCAAGCTGATCTGATCTGATCTGACTTGATCAGCCCCAGGCTGAAAAAGTAAAAACCGCCGGCCTGCGATTCACCGTCAGGCGGCGGCTTTTTTGCCTTTTACCGGCGCCGGGCTTTTGCGCGGCTTTCCCGATGAGTCTGCAGGTTTGGCTGCCGCAGCCTTGCGCCTGGCGGGCGGGGCTTGCAGTAGTTCATCGGCGGCCAGATTCTCGATCATGGCGAGCAATACCTTGCGGGTGATCCTGATCTCGTCGGCAGCAATGCCCTCAATGCTCACGTTGTTGGTTTCCTCCGCCAGGGGCACGAGCTTTTTCTTCAGTGCGCGGCCTTCGCTGCTCAGATAGACATACACATTCTTCTTGTTGGTAGGTAGCTGCTTGCGAATGATGTAGCCCAGAGCTTCCATGGCCTTCATCGCGGAAAAGGTGGTGGGCTCCATCACGCCGGCGCGCTCGCTGAGCTCTTTTTGCGTGAGACCGTCGGACTCCCAGAGGATGCGCAGAAAAGTCCAGTGGCCAAACGGCACCCCATGCTGCGCCAGGCGGACCTGCAGGGCCCTGTGAAAGGCGCGCGAAGCGTCGCGGATCAGGTGCGCGAGGCGGTCATTGGGAACGGCTTCGCGCCAGTGGCGGATGATGCTCTGGGTGTCATTGCTCATGAATTGATATTGTGACCGACTTGATGCCCGGGATGGCACTCTTTGCCCGACCTTGCCGATTCCAGAATGGACAGACAGACAGCCGTGGTAGCCCGTGCCCATTCGCCGCTGTGAACAGCCCGGCGGCCATCGACCAGGGTTTCATGGAGTTCGTCAATCACTTCCTGGCGGGGAATGGCGGGGCAGGGAAGGGGTTCGAAAATTTTCTCACGGTCGGTGTAGACGGCAATGCCCAAAGGACCCGGGCGCAGGTCTGCTTTTTCGCAGCTGACGATGACTTGCCCGAAATGCTGATGCGCCGCTGCCTGGGGTTGGGGCAAGGTCATGGACGGAACGTAGAGGCTGCCACCGTAGTTGCGTGCCGCTTTCAGCGCGGCTTCCTCGGTGGAGGTGGCAGCGCCCTGCAGCCGCTTGCGCGCAGCGCCGTAGTCGCTCTGGCTTTTGGCCTGGCCCATCTCGCCGATGTTGTCCATCAGCTCGTCCGAATCGTAGTGTCCGTAGCCGCTGTAGGTGGTGGACGCAAAGGCGCCACCTTCAAATCCCAGCAGGGCGCTGTAAGCACCCTCGGTGGGGCGGGCAGGGTCCCACGCACCGGTGTGGGCGCGCACGCTGTTGACCAGCCCGCCACCGAGCAAGCGGACGATGTCCATCTGGTGTGTTGCCTGGCTGTGAATCACGCCACCGCCGGCCCGTGTGTCCAGCTCTTCCGGGCGGCGCGGCCGGTAGAGGAAGTCGGTGAAGTTCAGCGCTGAAATCATCCGGACGTTGCCGTAGAGCCCGCTGTCAATGATTTCCCGGGCGCGCCGGATGGGCGCATTGAAGCTGTGGCTGTGACCGACGATGAGATGGACGCCCGCGCTGCGGGTCGCTTCAATCATGCGCGTGCATTCATCCAGTGTGAGCGCCATCGGTTTTTCCACCAGCACGTGCTTGCCGAAGGAGGCCGCCAGGCACACGTGGGCCGCATGAAACTGATGCGGAGAGGCGATGTAGATCACCTGAACCGCAGGGTCGGCGCACAGGGCTTCCATCGAGTCGTACGTTGGGGCGCCAAAATCCCTTTCAAACTGCGCCCTGGCGGCAGGCAAGGGGTCAGTCGCCGCCACCAGTTTGACGCGGCTGTCGTGCACAAACGTGGGCAGCATGAGCGTAAAGGCCCGGCCCAACCCGACGATGCCGATTTGCAGGGTGCGCTTTTTCATAAGTCCAGTACGAGTTCGGAAGATTTTGCACGCGACACGCAGACCATGATCTGGTGCGTCTTGTCGTCGTCGCTCAAGACCATGTCCCGGTGTTCGGCTTCGCCCGCCAGCAGCGTGGTGCGGCAAGACCCGCAGGTGCCGCTTTCACACGAACTGGTCACATGATGGCCGCAGGCCCGCAGCGCCTGCAGAATGCTTTGCCCCGCGTCCACCGGCACATTGACGCCGGTCTTGTGCAGGCGCACGGTGAATGCGGTGTCGGCCGCGTAGACGCTGGCATCAACGCCAAAACTCTCAAAGTGGATCGAGCCGGATGGCCAGTGGCCCGACATGTCGGCCACCGCGTCCATCAGGCCGCGCGGGCCGCAGCAATACACATGCGCGCTGCCCGGGGTTTCGAACACCGGCCACAAGTCCAGGGCTTTGCTGGCGTCGCCGTGGTTATGGTGCAACTGCACGTGCTCCGCGAATTCTGGCCCGGTCAACTCCTGCAGAAATGCCGTGCCGTCGGCGTCCCGGGTGCAGTAGATCAGCTTGAACGGATTGCGCCCCTGCCTTTTGAGATGCCGCATCATGGACAAAACCGGCGTGATGCCGATGCCCCCGGCAATGAACAGAAAGCTCGAGGCCCGTGGGTGCAATTCGAAGTTGTTGCGCGGCGCGCTGACCGCCAGCAACTGGCCCACCTGCACATCGTCGGCCATGCTGATGGAGCCGCCGCGGCCCGCGGCGTCGCGCTTGACGGCAATCTGGTAGCAACTGGTGTCAGCCGGGTCGCTGCACAGGGAGTAGTTGCGCCGGGCGCCATTGGGCACCTGAACCGTGAGATGCGACCCCGCCGTGAAGGCCGGCAAATCCAGACCCTCCGGATGGCGCAATTCGAACAGGTAAATGCCTTGCGCAACAGCTTCCTTGCGCACGACCTTGAGATTGAAAAAATCCGGCTCGGCCGGTGTGCCGCCCGCGCTCGCGCCGACGTCAGGGTTAACGCTCATCGTGGCCTTTCGTAAACAGTCTTGACAAATCTGGAAATCGCGAATAATCTTAGTCATCTAAGAATAATCTTCCTGGCCGGGATTTGCAAGCGGTTTTTTTGTTTTGGTTTTTAGTTGACGTCAGTCAATCGATTTGAGGAATTTAGAGATGTTGACCTTTGAAGAAAATGAGTTGTTGTGCCGCGTTGAAGGCAACGCGCCCATGGGCCAGTTGATGCGCCGCCACTGGACGCCGGTCTGCCTGATTGAAGAAGTCAGTGAGCCCGACGGCACACCCATCAAGGCCCGGATGTTTGGTGAGGACCTGGTGGTGTTTCGCGATACCAATGGCCGCGTGGGCGTGATGGACGAATACTGCCCGCATCGGCGCGTATCACTGGTGTTCGGCCGCAACGAGGACTGCGGCCTGCGCTGCCTGTACCACGGCTGGAAGATGGACGTCGAGGGCAATGTGCTTGAAATGGTGTCGGAGCCTGCGGCCAGCGGCATGGCGCAAAAGGTCAAGCACCTGGCCTATCCCACCAGGGAGTGGGGCGGCTTTGTCTGGGCCTACATGGGGCCGCCCGACACGCTCCCCGAATTTCAGCCGCCGGCCTGGGCTCCTACTGCAGACACGCAGGTGACGGTCGCGAAAGCCATCATTCCCTGCAACTGGGCGCAGATCCTGGAAGGTGCCATTGATTCGGCGCACAGCTCCAGCCTGCATTCGTCGGACATGGTGCCCGCCCGCGTTGACACCGCCAAGGCGACCGACACCAACTGGCTGCGGCCGTCCACCGACAAGGCGCCCCGCATGCAGGTGGAGCGCGGCGCCTATGGTTTCCGGTATGCGGCCATACGCCGGCCCATCAGCAATGCGGCCGCGAACGATTACGTTCGTTCAACCGTCTTCGTGGCCCCGGCTACTGCGCTGATTCCGCCCAACAACCTGTACAACGTGGCCAATATCAACGTGCCAATGGACGACACCCATACGGCGTTTTATTTCATCGCCTGGGGTCATCCCTCTCAAACCCCGGAAACCGCCACCTGGCGGAAGTTCCTGGGCCAGCAGGTGGGGGTTGATCTCGATGAAAAATACATGCCGCTGCGCAACCGCGGCAACCACTTCTGGCAGGACCGCGCCGCGATGAAGGCGGGCAACTTCACGGGCATCACCGGTTTTCCCAACCAGGATATTGCGATGTGGGTGACCATGGGGCCCATTGCCGACCGCACCCACGAGCGGCTGGGCGCCAGTGACCTGGCTGTGGTGGAGTTTCGCCAACAGATGCTGGAGGCTGTGCGTGCATTTCAGGCCGGCGGGACCGCCATCGGTACGGGTGAGGCCCGCATACCGTCCAGTGTGTGCGCGTTTCAGGCCATCGTTCCCAAAACCACCGATTGGCGCGTTTTCCCCGCGTCTCACGTCTGGGACTCAGGCGCGCCTGCGCTCGAGCCTTCTTATTCCACGTCTGCCCAGTAGGGCTGACGTATCTATCCTGACCCTGACCCTGACCCTTGCCCTTGCCCTTGCCATGAAACCAAACGGAGACATTCCATGAAACCACGGCGTATTTTTTTGCTCGCCACCGCGTTGCTGACGGCTTCCACAATACTGTTGTCCATCGGCGCGCGCGCCCAGGGCGCATACCCCAACAAACCCATCAAGTTCGTGGTGCCCTATTCGGCAGGTGGACTGCCTGACACCGTGGCGCGCATTTTTGCGCAGCGCCTGGGTGACAAGCTAGGTCAGTCGGTGGTGGTGGACAACAAGCCTGGCGCCAATGGCGTGGTGGCCGCGCAGGTGCTGGCCACATCGCCCAAAGACGGTTACACCTTCCTGGTCACCGACGGTTCGATGTTCTCCATCAACCCAACGATCTACAAGAATCTGGGCTACGACTATAAAAGGGACTTCATGCCGGTGTCCCTGGCGGCGCGGGCTCCGCTGTACCTGGCGGTGCATCCCAAGGTGCCCGCCAACACCCTGCAGGAGTTCATTGCCCTGGCCAGGGCCAAACCGGGTACGCTGAACTACGGCTCTTCCGGCATCGGCAGCACGCACCACCTGACGATGGAAGCAATGAAAGGCTCGCTTGGCCTGGACCTGACGCACGTTCCTTTCAAGGGTTCCGGGCAGTCGGTCCCCGCGCTGATTGGCGGCCAGGTGGAGGTGCTGTTTTCGGCGCTGCCTTCGCTGTCTGGTTTTGTGAAAGCGGGGCAGGTCAAACTGCTGGCCACCAATGCGGCGCAGCGCTCCAGCCAGGCAGCCGGTGTGCCCGCCATTGCCGAGATCATTCCAGGGTTTGACTTTGCACCCATCGTGGGTGTACTGGCCGCCACCGGCACGCCGGCCAGCATCGTTGAGCGCATCAGCGCGGAAATGGCGCAGATTGCCAAAATGCCCGAGGTGATACAGATACTCAACAATGCCGGCATCGACCCGATCGGCAGCGGACCTGCTGACTACAACAAGGCCATCCTGGGCGAAAACGAGCGCCTGGCCAAAGCCATCATCGCCGCAGGCATCAAATCGGAGTAACCATCTACATGTCAAAACTTAAACTGAGCTTCGGCTGCTGGAACTATGACCGCACCCGTGCCTTGATGGACGGGAGCGTGCAGCCTGACGGCATTGACCTGAATTACCTCAACATGCCGGTCGAGGAAACCTTTTTTCGCATGCTCAGGCACAAGGAGTTCGAGGTGGCCGAGATGTCGCTGTCTTCCTACACGGTGTCGCTGTTCAGCGGGGCGCGGCCGTTTGTGGCGATTCCTGTCTTCCCCTCGCGCTTTTTTCGGCACTCCTGCATTTATGTGAATGCCAAATCGGGCATCCGTGAAGCCCGGGATTTGATTGGCAAGCGCGTCGGCAACCCCGAATACCAGATGACCGCCCCGGTCTGGATTCGCGGCATTTTGTCCGACCACTACGGCGTGCCGGTGGACAGCGTCACCTACTTCACTGGCGGCGAAGAAGAACCGGGGCGGCCCGAAAAGATCAAGCTTGATTTGCCGCCGAATATCAGGGTGGAACGCATTGGCCCTGAACAGACACTGGCGCAGATGCTGCTTGACGGCGAGATTGATGCGCTCTATACCGCGCGCATGCCGTCGAGTTTTCTGAAGGGCGGTGGCCGGGTCCTGCGCCTGTTTGAAGACTACGAGCAGGTGGAGCGCAACTACTTCAGGGAAACCGGAATATTTCCCATCATGCACACGGTGGCGATTCGTCGCGACGTGTACGAGGCCAACCGCTGGGTCGCGCGCTCCATGATGAAAGCGCTGGAGGAGTCCCAGCGCCGCACTTACGAAGACCTGTACGAAACCGCTGCGCTCAAGGCCATGCTCCCCTGGCTGACCTCGCACGTGGAACAGGTCAGGCGGGAGATGGGCGAAGACTTCTGGCCCTATGGTTTTGAGAAGAATGAGGAAACCCTGCGAACCTTCCTGCGCTACTCGTTTGAGCAAGGCCTCTCCAGGCGACTGCTCGAGCCGCGTGAACTGTTTGCCCCCGAATCGCTTGAAGCATTCAAGATCTGACGCGTGATGGCGCCCACGTGCCGGGTCCGGCGGCCGATGTCTGATGCCCTCATCGGCTACCTGCTGGCGGCGGGGGCCTTGTTGCTCTTCGCCACATCCACTCTGATCACCAAGGTCGCCTCCAGCCGCATTCCGCTTGACCTGGGGTTTTTGATTGCGACGGTCGTGAATGTTGTTTTTTCCGCGCTGGGTTTTGCGGTTCAACTCGCTGTGCGGGGCGGCGGCGTGCAATGGAATGCGCAGGCCTTCTGGCTGTTTGTGCTGGCGGGCGCATTTTCCACCTACCTGGGGCGATGGTTTTTTTACGAGTCGGTGGTCCGTTTCGGCCCGGCCAGAGCCAGCCTGTTCCAGGTGAGCAGCCCGCTATTTGCGGCCGTGATGGCATGGCTGTTGCTTGGCGAACATCTGACGCTGCTGGTCGCCGGAGGCATGGCGATGACCATTGGCGGCTTGATTCTGGCAAGTTACAAGCCGGGATTCTTCGTTCGCCGGCAATCCGTCCCTGATATGGCGTCCCGCTCGGACGCGGCCCCCATCACGGCCAGGGCGACCGTGCATGAGCGTCTGCTGGAGTCGGCCCTGTTGCTTGGTTTGGGCAGCTCATTGGCGTATGCGATTGGCAATGTGCTGCGCGGCGCCGCCGTGCGCAACTGGAACGAACCCATCCTGGGCGCGCTGGCGGGTGCGGTGTGCGGGCTGGTGTTGCACCTGGCCTTCAGCGCCGGCAAACGTGAGCTTGCCGCCCGCTTTCGCTCTGCCAGCCGCAGCGGTGCATGGCTGTACGCACTGATCGGCGTGTGCACGATTTCCGCGCAGATCTGCGTGATCAGCTCCATGCGCTACATCCCGCTGGCGGTTGCCACCCTGGTGACGCTGTGCACTCCGCTTCTGGTCTTTCCGCTCAGCCATCTGTTGTTCAAAGACCAGGAGGACATCACGGCCACCACCGTGCTGGGCAGTGCCTTGACCTTGCTGGGTATAGTCATCATCGTGATGCGCTGAGCTGATGGGTTGTGGCTGCGGCAAGCTGTCATCATTTCGCCAGGAGACCTTAAGGCACACCCATGGACCACCCGGACAAAGCGCTGCGCCGCGATTACGCCTCGGCGGCCGAGGCCATGAAAATCCTCAACGTCAGGCAGCAGACGCTGTACGCCTATGTGAGCCGGGGCTGGATACGCAGCGTGGCCCAGCAGGGCCAGAAAGACAAGCTCTACCTGCGTGACGACATCACACGCGTGGGCATGCGCTCGCTGGCGCGCTCCGGCCATGGCGCGGTGGCGGCCTCGGCCATGAACTGGGGCGAGCCGATATTCCCGACCTCCATCACCGAGATCACTGAGCAGGGGCCGCGCTACCGCGGCCACCTGGCCGCTGACCTGGTCCGTTCGGGCGCTTCCTTCGAAGCGGTCGCCGAGCTGCTCTGGACCGGCGAGCTCGACACCCAAGCACAGGCGCAGGCGCCGGCCTGGCCGGTGTGCAGGCCGTCCGCCGAACTCGTCAAGCTGACGCAGACGCTGACCTCGCTGCAGGCGCAGGGCAACGTGCTGGAGTCCTTCGCGCTGGTGATCCTGCTGCTGGGCATGCGGCGCGGCCCGGTGGCCGAGCGACTGTCGCAGGGCAAAACCCTGCCGGCCGCGCGCGAGATCATGCAGACCGTGGTGGCTTGCTGCGGCTTTGTCGGTGCGGCGCAAAGGTACCGCCCCATGCAAAGAGGCGAATCCGTGGTCACGGGCCTGCTCCATGCGCTGGCCATGCCGCCCACCGCCGAGAACAGCGAAGCCCTGCGCGCCATGCTGATCCTGATGGCCGACCACGAACTGCCACCCGGCACGCTGAGCGCCCGCGTGGTGGCCTCCGCCGGCGGCACACTGCACAGCTGCCTGGCGTCGGCGCTGTGCGCCACCTCCGGCGTGGACGTGGGCCGCATGTACGAACGGGTGGAAGACTTCCTGGGCCAGGCCCAGACCAAGGCGGCGCTCGTCAAGCGCGCCCACAAGCTGCACGCGCAGGGCCAGAGCGTTCCCGGCTTTAACCACCCGCTCTACCCCAAGGGCGACCCGCGCGCCGCGCAGCTGCTCGAGATGGTGTTCGCCCGCCGGAACCCCAGCCGCGAACTGCGCGCGATATCGCGTTTCATCGACGAGATGCGCAGCAGCGCGGGCCTGCTGCCCCGGCAGGAACTGGCCCTGGTCGTGATGGCCCGCGCCATGGGCCTGCCGCGTCAGGCGACGGCTGCGCTGTTTGTGCTGGGCCGGATTGCAGGCTGGGTCGCTCACGTTCAAGAGCAGCGCGCCAGCGGCACGTTGCTGCGGCCCCGGGCGAAGTTTGTGGCCCCTACGGCCGCCTGATCGATCCGGTCTTCACCAGCAGGGGCCGCGGGACTGGCTTTGCCACACCGCAGGCGCAGCGGCCCCCTCGGGGGGCAGGGAGCTACACGCAGTGAGCGACCGTGGGGGCCTTGTTCACATTGATTCAAAGTTCAAGATTGAATCATTGTTGAGTCTTTACTAGGATGACTGGCGCATGCAAATTCGCGCCATAAATACTGGAGACACGACATGAGATTCAACCGCCGCACAGGGATGTTTGCCCTCTGCCTTTCCACCGTCCTGGCAAGCCCGCTGGGCTGGGCCCAGGACTACCCGACCAGGCCCATCCACATCGTCGTGCCGCTGCCGCCCGGCGGTTCCAACGACGTGCTGGCCCGCATCCTGGGGCAGAAGATGTCCGAGTCCTTCGGCCAGCCCGTCATCGTCGACAACAAGCCCGGCGCGGCCGGCAACATCGCCACCGACTTCATGGCCAAGGTGGAGGCCGACGGCTACAACATCGCGGTCGCGCCCAACCAGACCGTGGCGGTCAACCCGGTGCTGTATCCCAAGCTGCCCTTCGACGTGAATCGCGACCTGACCGGCATCACCATGATGGGCCGCGTGCCCATGGTGCTGGTGGTCTCGCCCGCCAGAGTGCAGGCCACCACGGTGGCTGAACTCGTCGCGCTGGCCAAGGCCAATCCTGAAAAGCTCTCTTACGCCTCCGCTGGCTCAGGCAGTCCGCAGCACATGGCGGCCGAAGTCTTCAAGTACATGACGGGCACCCGCATCACGCAGATTCCGTACAAGGGCTCGGCGCCGGCGCTGGTCGACGTGCTGGGCGGAATCGTGGACGTGATGTTCTGCCCCATGAATTCGGCGCTGCCGCATATCCGCAGCGGCAAGCTGCGCGCGCTGGGCACCACCGGCACCAGGCGCGTCGAGCTGCTGCCCAATGTGCCGACCATCGCCGAGACCATTCCCAATTATGAAAGCGACATCTGGATCGGCATGGTGGCCCCGGCCAAAACACCGCGGGCCATCATCAATAGGCTCAATGCTGAGTTGCGCCGCTCGCTGGCGCTGCCCGACGTGCAAAGCAAGCTGGCCGAGCAGGGCATTTACGCCGAGACCAGCACGCCCGCCGAGTTCACCCGGCTCATTGTCAGTGACCAGAAACGCTGGGCGGAAGTGATCAAGGCCGCCAACATCAAGCCCGAGTAAGTCAAACCCGAACAAGCCCCGCCTTTTTTTTATCAGGAGATTTCATGACTGTTCCTTCCGGCTCCGCCGTGCGCCGCGACATTCCCCAGCCTTCCGAACCGGAAGAGACCGTTTGGGCCAGCGATGCCATCGCTGACATGCTGCGCGCGATGGATATTCCTTATGTGCTGCTCAACCCGGGCGCGAGCTTTCGCGGCCTGCACGACAGCATCGTCAACCACCTGGGCAATGAAAAGCCGCAGATGATGGTGGTGCTGCATGAAGAGCATGCAGTGGCCATCGCCCACGGTTACACCAAGGTCACCGGCAAGCCGCTGATCGCCATCCTGCACAGCAACGTCGGCCTGATGCACGGCTCCATGGCGATTTTCGACGCCTGGGTGGATCGCGTGCCGGTCATCGTGCTGGGCGCCACCGGCCCGGTGGATGCCAACAAGCGCCGCCCCTGGATCGACTGGATACACACCGCGCAGGACCAGGCCGCACTGGTGCGTCATTTCATCAAGTGGGACTGCCAGCCGGCGTCGATTCCCTCGGCGCAAGAGGCCCTGCTGCGCGCGCGGCAGATCGCCACCACCGCGCCCCAGGGCCCGGTCTACGTCTGCTTTGATGCGGCCCTGCAGGAGTCCAAGCTCAGCGAGCGGCCGGCGATTCCCAACCCGGCGCGCTACCTTGCACCGCCGCAGGCCCGGCCTTCGGATGACATCGTCGCGCAGGCGGCCGCGCTGCTGTCCAAAGCCAGTCGGCCGGTGATTTTGATGGGCCGCGTCACCCGCAGCGAAGCCGCGTGGGCAGAGCGTATCCAGCTGGCTGAAACCCTGAATGCCGAAGTGCTGACCGACCTGCGCGTGGGCGCGGCCTTCCCGACCGCCCACCCGCTGCATGCGGCCCCTAGCGGCGCCTTCCTCACGCCCAACGCGCAGCAGGTTTTACGCGAAGCCGACGTGGTGCTGAGCCTGGACTGGCTGGACCTCTCGGGCACGCTCAAGCAGGCCTGGGGCGACAAACCCGTGGGCAGCCAGATCATCCAGGTCTCGGTGGACCACTACAGCCACAACGGCTGGAGCATGGACCACCAGGGCCTGCCGCCGGTTGACGTCTTCATGCTCTGCGAGCCCGAGCCGGCCGTGACCCTGCTGAACCAGCACGTCAAGGCGCGCAAGACGCCTGCGCCGCCCAAGCGGCCGCTGCCCGTGTTCGCGCCGGTGCAGCCCGTGCCGGGCGCTTCAGGCGCCAGCAACATGATGGTGTCCACGCTCGCGGCCACCCTGAAGCGCGCGGTCGGCGACCAGAAGGTCTGCCTGATGCGCCTGCCGCTGAGCTGGAGCGGCGAGATGTGGGACTTCAAACACCCGCTGGATTTCCTCGGTTACGACGGCGGCGGCGGCATAGGGTCCGGCCCCGGCATGTCGATTGGCTCCGCACTGGGCCTCAAGGGCAGCGACCGCCTGCCTGTCGCGGTGATCGGCGACGGCGACTACATGATGGGCGTCAACGCGCTCTGGACGGCGGCCAACGCCCGCATCCCCATGCTGGTGGTGGTGTGCAACAACCGCTCCTTCTTTAATGACGAAGTCCACCAGGAGCGCGTGGCGCGCCAGCGCAAGCGGCCGATCGAGAACCGCTGGATAGGCCAGCGCATCAGCGACCCGTCGCCCGACCTCGCCATGATGGCGCGCGGCCAGGGCCTGACCGGCATAGGGCCGGTGGAGGACGCCTGTGAACTGGAGAAGATCCTGGTCGACGCGATCGCCGCCGTGAAACGGGGCGAAACCGTGGTGGTCGATGTAGTGGTGCAGACCGGTTACAGCGCGGCCATGACGGCGGGCTTGATGCGCTCGAAAGACTGAGCGCGTCCCCGCTTCTTTCCCTCTTCCTCTGGGAGAGGGTCGGGCGAGGGCCGTGCGGCTTTCAAGTCGTCACGGCGCACCCAATGCGGGGAGCCCTCACCCCCGCCCTCTCCCAGGGGGAGAGGGAGTAAGCCCAGTCGCAAACCAAAGAATTGAACAACCAAGCATCAAAGGACCTACAACATGCGCGCACACGAAATCCCCGCCGGCATTTTGCCAACCCAACGCGGCCTCTACTACGGCGGCGCCTGGCATGCACCCAAGGCAGGCGGCTATGCCGAAACCATCAATCCGGCCTACAACGAGGTCATCACGACAGCCCCTGTCGCCGATGCGGCCGATGTGGATGCCGCGGTTCAGGCGGCCCACGCCGCTTTTCCGGCCTGGGCCGCCACGCCACCCGTGGAACGGGGGCGCTACCTGCGCAAGGCTGCCGCCGTGTTGCGCGAGCATGCCATGCCGCTGGCCCAGCTCGATGCACTCAACAACGGCAACCCGGTATCTGCCCTGGCCATGGATGCAGGTTTTGCTGCCGACTGCCTTGACTATTTCGCGGGCCTGGCCACCGAAGTCAAGGGCGAGACCATCCCCATGGGCGACGGCAACCTGAACTACACCGTACAGGAGCCGCTGGGCGTGATTGCCCGCATCGTGGCCTATAACCACCCCTTCATGTTTGCCGCAGCCCGGCTTGCCGCGCCCTTGGCGGCCGGCAACACGGTGGTGGTGAAATCCCCTGACCAGGCGCCGCTGTCCATCCTGCGGCTCGCCGAGCTGGTCGGCCATATCTTTCCACCCGGTGTGGCCAATTTCCTCTGCGGTGGTCGTGAATGCGGCGACGCCATGGGCAAGCATCCGCTGGTGCGCAAGATCACGCTGATAGGCGGCGTGCCCACCGGCAAGGCCGTCATGAAGACGGCGTCTGACAACCTCAAGCCCGTGCTGCTGGAACTCGGCGGCAAGAACGCGCTCATCGCCTACCCCGACGCCGACCTCGACAAACTCGTCAACGGCATCATCGCCGGGATGAACTTCACCTGGTCGGGTCAGAGCTGCGGCTCCACCAGCCGTGTCTTCCTGCACGAATCCATTCACGACCAGGTGCTTGAGAAGGTGGTGAAATTGCTGCCGGAGCGCCACAAGCCCGGCATCCCCACGGACCCGAAAACGACCATGGGCTCACTCGTCAGCCGTGCGCAGCTGGAGAAGGTCAAGGGCTATGTCGCTGCCGGCCTGGAGGACGGCGGCCGCCTGGTGTGCGGCGGCAGGCAGCCGGACAACCCGGCGCTGAAGGACGGCTTCTTTTACGAGGCAACCGTGTTTGCAGACATGCAGCCGCACATGCGCCTGGCGCGTGAAGAAGTGTTCGGCCCCATCGTGTCTGTTTTCAAATGGAGTGACGAAGACACGCTGTGGGAGCAGGTCAATGGTGTGGATTTTGGCCTGACGGGTTCCATATGGACGCAGAATCTGAATACCGCACACCGCGCGGCCAGGCGGATTCACACGGGCTATGTGTGGATCAACAACGCCAGCCAGCATTTCATGGGTGCGCCGTTTGGCGGTGTGAAGCAGTCCGGAATTGGCCGCGAGGAGTGCTTTGCCGAGTTGCTGGAGTTCACGTATACGAAGAATGTGAATTTGAAGCTGAATTGAAGTGCTTGGTGCCCGTGCCGTCAGGCACTCGAAAGCGACCCGCTGATCAGGATGCCGGCTTGCGCCACACGCTGGCCAGCCAGGGCTGCTGTTCCAGCGGCAGGCCGGCAGGACGGTAGTAGTGGGTCAGCTCGATAAATCCTGCTGCCGACATGTAGTTCTGCCAGGCCTGCAGATCATGAAAGGCGCCGTAACGGTCGCCGCTCCAGCCCTCCCGCCCGTCGCCGCGCGGGTTCGAACTGAAGAGTACGCCGCCAGGTTTCAGCGTGGCATGCAGTTCCCGCAGCACGCGCGGCAAGGCCCGGCCGGGAACGTGGAACAGTACCGCATTGGCGAACACGCCGTCGAAATGCCCATCCGGCAGGTTCAGCTCGAGAAAATTCTGCTGCAGCACTTCGCACCCGCTATAGGCGCGCGCCATCTCGGCGAGCTGCGCCGCGCCCTCCAGGCCGGTGGGGTGATGCCCGAGTGCCTTGAAGGTCTTGAGATCACGTCCTGGCCCGCAGCCGAAGTCGAGCAGCTCAAAGGGCGGTGACGCCTCAATGTATTGCAGCAGGGCGGCAATGTTCTGGTTGACGTCATGGTCGCGCGTGCCCTCCCAGAAGGCTTGCGCGTGATCTTCATAGTGCGCCAGCGTCAGTGCGGCGATGCGCTTGAGATCGTCATCAGGGGTGGTATTCATGCCAGGCCGCGTCAGTGCTCACCCATAGCTCACCCATGACTCATCATGTCGCTGTATGTGCGGGTTTTGGCCGATTGGGCGGATTTGGTAGAGGATAAAGAATGCCGATTTCCCGGGGGAATCGCGCACTTGCAGAAACTTGCAGAAATATGGAGCGGGTGAAGGGAATCGAACCCTCGTATGAAGCTTGGGAAGCTGCCGTTCTGCCATTGAACTACACCCGCTTGAAGAAGCATTATAGGGAGCCCGCTTTCTGGCGCCAATAAGCGTCGGGAAGTGACGGCAGGCGGAGGTGGGGAAGAGGCTGCTCGCGCAGCGCCGCCAGGAGCGTGTGATGGACCTTGCCGGATTTGAGTTCCACACTGGCACACAGGGCCTCGATCTGTGTTTTTGCCGCCACCCGGTCATTGCGCCCACCAAAGATGGTCTGCGCATTTTTCAGCCATTCCAGCCAGTCGTCGACGGCCTGGGGGTCATGGCGGCTGCCGATGAACTCGGTCAGATAGCGCAGCTTCTTGGCCACGATGCGCAAGCGGTGCAGGCGCGCCGGGCTCAGGCGTGCAAGCCCGGGCAACGCCCGCCGCAGCGTGTGGTCGAGCTGGTCCAGCCGGGCCGTGAGGTCGTTCGGTGAATGGGTGGCAGCATCGTCCGGTTGTGCCAGGCATCGGCCCAGTTGCAGCAGCAGGCGTTGGCTCTCGCGCCCCTGCAGTGCGGCCCGTGCCTGAAGGCGTGCGGTGTCACGCAGCAGTCCTGCGGCTTCCTGTAGTGTCTGGCGCAGCTCGGCATCGTGCAGGTGGCTGGCCAGCGGCGGCCAGATCTCCTCAATGAATACATCCCAGTCACGCGCCGCACCCAGCCGCTGGCCCAGCGCGCGCAGGCTGCTTCTTAAAGGGGTCAACGCTTCATTGCGCCAGTGGGCCGCACGGGCCAGCGGACCGCAGGCCACACGCAGCCGCCGCACCGCGACGCGCACCTGGTGCAGGTATTCGCTGTTGTCGGACTCGCCCAGAAAGCCTGCCTCGTTGGCCTGCCAGTGGGCGAGGCATTCTTCGATGGCCAGGCGCGCTACGGCCCGCGCATCGGCATCGGGGGGCAACCGCGGCATGTTTGCCTTGACGGGCGGTGCCAGCGGCGTGCCTTGGGCCAGCCGGCTGCCGCGCTCGGCCTTGCTGCGGTTATCCAGCACCAGCGGGTGGCGCCCGGCCAGCTGCAGGGCCAGTGCGAACAGGTCGTCCACTGGGCCGTCGAGCAGTTCCAGCTCCACTTCGCACAGGGGCTCACGGTGGTCACCGGCAAGAATTTCACCGTGGTCGATGGCCAGCTCGATTTCCGCGCCCATGGCCCCGCGCAGCCGCCGGATTTCGCGCTTGAAGCGGGTTCGAAATTGCGGACCCAGTTCATTTTTGAGCGGTTTGAGTACGCGCTCAAAAGCCGTGCCTGCCAGCGGTGGCCATTCCAGGGCCGGGCCAGTCACTGCAAATTCGATTTCTTCGCGCTGGTGCAAGCCGGCCTGGCTCTTGTTGCCCCCCTTGACGGTCTGCAGCCAGCGCCTGCCGTCGCGGCGCAGGCGCAGGGCGATACCGGCGCGCGCCAGGGTGCGCTGCGGCGTGTCGAAGTAGATGTTGTCGAGCTGCTTGCGGGTTGCGCGGACGGTCGCCAATAGCGGGTCGGCGCGCAGCGCGTCGAGCGCAGACGGGGGCAGGCGAAGCTTGAGTTCGATTTCCATGGCGATTTCCGTGGCGTCAGGCGGGGCGACGGATGAATCCATGGTACTGCGCTATCTTGAGGATGACGAGGCCTCAAAGAAAAAGGCCCTTGCAAGGGCCTTGGCTGGAGGCGTAATCCGGGGATCAAGGCCGCAGGTAGGCCCAGCCTTCGCTTTGCTTTTTCATGATCTCGGTCACGCCGGCAGGCACGTAGCTGATGCCGCCCAGCATGTCGTCTTTCGTAAGCTTCTGGCCGCGCATGGTGTTTTCGCAGGCCAGCACTTTGACATTGCCTTTCATCGCTTCGGTAATGCGTGCGCCTGTGGGAGATTCGAGCTTGAGCATGCCAATGCCGGGGCCGTAGGCAACGATTTCGATGTCGACATTGGCTGCGCCCACGTCGTCCTGCAGGTTTTTGGCGTTGTTGAGCGCCAGGTTCCATTTGGCCGGGTCGTTGTCGCTGACCTGGATCACGATTTTGTGGTGTTTTGTGCCTGCAGGCCCCGCAGTTTGTGCGTGAGAAGCTATTAAGGACGGAGCAAAAGCTACCGTGGCGCCAGCTTGTACGAAGAGTCTGCGGTTCATTTTTGAATGTCTCCTGAAGGAAGACTTATTTCAACACAATTACCGTCTTTGTAGCTGCCGGCGCGCATCGCCCTTGCCTGCGCGCATCAAACAACCCAAGGTGGCCGCTGATCAGCCCGATCAGGGCTGGAGCGATTCAAACGAGTTATCCGACTTGCCACGCGTTAGGGGGCGGCAGAAGATCAGGGATACGACGCAGGACTGGCTGCAACGCTACAACGACCACCGGCCCCATGAATCATGGGGCCGAATGCTGCCGGTTGAGTGCCGCGTGAAGCAATTCCCTGAACTGAACTCAGCTGATGAGTGGTTCAGGAAATTGGGGTGGCCTCACCAAAGTGGGATTATTCAATTTGAACCACAGCTGCGGCTGTGGCTGCGGCCGCAGGTGTATGTGTACGTCCATGAATAATATGATCAGGTGACTTTATCAACTTCCGGGCAAATGCCACCACCTGCCACACGACCAGGGCTCCGATCACGGTGAGCAAGGTGCCGCTGATGGGGCGGTTGACGAATACGTTGAAGCTACCCCGGCTCAGAAGCATGGCGCGGCGGAAATTTTCCTCCAGCATGGGGCCCAAAATGAAGCCCAGCAGGAGTGGCGCGGCCTCCATATCCAGGCGCAAAAACAGGTAGCCAACCAGACCAAAAACGGCTGTGATGAAGATGTCATCCAGGCTGTTGTTGATGCTGTAAGTACCGATGCAGCAGAAAAAGAGAATCGCCGGAAACAGTACGGTGTAGGGAATCTTGAATATCGAAAGCCAGTAGCGCACCAGGGGCACGTTGAGAACGACCAGGAAGCAATTGCCCACCCACATACTGGCCACCAGACCCCAGAACAAATCGGGGTGGCTGGCGATCATGTTGGGGCCGGGCTGGATGCCCTTGACAACGAAGGCGGCCATCATCAGGGCCATGACTGCGTTTTCGGGAATGCCAATGGCCATGAGCGGGATGAAGCTGGTACGTGCCGCCGCCTCGTCGGCAGCCGCTTGTCCGGCCACGCCCTCGATGCATCCGGTGCCGATCTCGTGCTTATATTTGCTGAATTTTTTGTCAGCTGCATAAGCTGCGAACTGGGCGATCGTGGGGCCGCCGCCGGGCAGGATGCCGAGGATCGAGCCAATCACACTGCCGCGCAAGGCACTGGGAATGATGCGCTTGAACTCGGGCCAGGTCGGCATGAGCTTGATCTTGCCGTTGAACGGCGTGAGCACGTTTTTGTTGTCGAGATTTTTTACGACCTCGGCAATGCCGAAGCACCCCAAGGCGATACTGATCAGGCCAATCCCGTCCATCAGAAACGGCAGGTTCATCGTATAGCGTGCCACGCCGCTGTTCACGTCGGTACCGACCATCCCAAGCAGGACGCCAATCATGGCCATGGCCAGGCCATTGAGCAAGCTGCCACTGCTGACAAAGCTCACGCAGAAAAAACCCAGCAGCATGAGGGCACAGTAGTCGGCCGGTCCAAACAGGAAGCCCACCTCCCCCAGTGCCGGCGCCATCGTCGACAGGACCACAATCGCGACGGTGCCACCGATGAAGCTGGAAATGCCCGCGGTAAAGAGAGCCAGGCCTGTTTTACCCTTGAGGGTCATCTGATAGCCATCGATGCAGGCGACGATGCTGCTCGCGTGCGGAATCTTCATGGTGATGGCGCTCACGCTATCGCCGTATTGCGCCCCGTAGTAAATCCCGGCCAGCATGATGAGCGCGCCACCGGTGGGAATGGAATAGGTCAAGGGCAGCAACAAGCTGATGGTGGACAAAGGGCCCAGTCCAGGCAGCAGTCCGATGAGCGTGCCCACCGTGCAGCCAAGAGCGCAATAAAGGAGGTTCTGCAGCGTCAGTGCCTGATCGAAACCAAGCGATAGGTTGTGAAGGAGTTCCATATCAGTAAAGTGGCAGGCTAAGGCCGAGCAGGTATTTAAAGGCGAAGGCCACGGCGATCAGGCCAGCGGAGATCTTGATGTTGCGGACCACGGAATACGAGGTACCGGCCAACGTGGAGCAAAACACCAAAAATACGATTGCCAGGATCATGTTGATGTGCAGGGAGATCACCGCAAACCCGACAAGGCTCAGCAGAATGAGGGCGATGTTTTTGACGCTGTAGTCCAGGGGGACGGGATCGACGAAGTGCGAACGCACCACCGAGAGCAGGCCGATCACAAAAAGACAGGAGCTCACCATCAGGGGAAACAGCCCGGGCCCGGACCTGCTTAATTCACCTATCGTGTAATTCAGCGATACCAGGCCAAAGAGCAGGGCAATCGCCATGAGGCACAGGCCCCTGACGAAATTTCGGTTATTGATGTTCATGTGAAGTGACTCCGGGGCTGCGCCGGTGGGGCGTTGTCATTAACTGGGGATGGGTCATCCAGGTCTCCTTGTGGTTTGTCCCGTCCCTTCCGGTCATGCAACTACGCAGCCGGCGAGGCGTTCGGGTTGGAGGGGGATGTTAGGGATCGAGGCTTCCAATCGGCTTTCGTTTTGCGCGCTTAGCCTCAAAATACGTGTTATCACTAACGGGACGCGACGGTGCTGCAAGCCGCCATCCTGCAGCCCGCCATGGCTTTGCGGGCAGGTTTGCGGTTGCTGCGTGCAGGTGCTGTGTGGTACCGGGCGGCACCCGTGAGGCGGGCCTCAGTGGTCCAGCCGCGTGCGCTCAGCTCTGGCGGTTGGATGCCAGCGGCAGGCGCAGAATGGCACGCAAGCCGGTGGTGCTTGAGGCTGTGCCCGCGCCATTGCTATCAACAGGGAGGGCAGGGACGGCAGGGAGGTCTGCAAGCTCGATATCGCCGCCGTTACGCTTGGCGTAAGCGCGTGCGATGGCCAGGCCCAGGCCGGCCCCGCGCGGGCCTTTGTCAGGGCCCGGGCTGGCCTGGTGGAAGCGTTCGAAGACCTCTACCCGTCGCGTCCTGGCAATGCCAGGGCCGTCGTCGCGAACTTCGGCCAGAGCCATGTCATCCTGGGTGCTCACCATCACGGTGATGTGTCCGCCTGGTGGCGTGTACACAATGGCGTTGTGCACCAGGTTGGCAAGCGCCTCGTGCAACTCGGGGCTCCTGGCCAGCACCGGAACCACGGGCGCCGCCGCAGGCAGCCCGGCTGGAGAAAATGCATCATCCAGGACGTCCTCGGCCGGTATTGGCGTGGCCGGCAGTTCTTCCCGGGCGTCCACCCAGCCCAGATCCTGATTTTTCTCGTGGGCCAGTGTCAGGTACTGCAGCACGACGTCTCTTGCAATGGTGTTGAGGTCCACGATACCCGGCGCGTCGGTGGGCGGTGTGTAGTCACTCGCGTGGGCCAGCGACAGCAGCTGCTCACACAGGCGCCTGCTGCGCGAGATTTGGGAGACGATGGCTCGCAAGGTCTCGTGAAGCTGTGCGGGATCTTTTTCGCGCAGCGCGACGCCTGCCTGGGTCAGCATGATGGCCAGCGGCGTGCGTAACTGGTGCGATGCATCGGCCAGAAACTGCGACTGCTGGTCCAGCAAGTCCCGATAGCTGGCAATGTGCTGGTTGACGGCATCGACCAGCGGCGCCACTTCGTGCGGAACACTGCTGGTGTCCAGCGGCTTGAGATCATTGCCCTTGCTCTGCAGCACAGACTTGCGGAGCCGCTCCAGTGGCTGCAGAGACCAGGTCACTCCCAGCCAGACCAGCAGAACCACCACCAGCACCATTCGCGCATCGCGTATCAGCTCCTGCCGCAGAGAGGCCGCTTGCGCCTGATCCCGCGGCCCGGTGCTTTCCGCCGCCTGAATCAGCAGGTCAAAGGGGTGGCCACGACCGTCAACGACCTGGCTTTGGAGCGCCACCACGCGGACCGGGTAGTCACGGTAGTAACTGTCGTACCAGACTGTGGATGAGGACCCGGCAGGGGAGGCCGAGTCAGGCGGTGCAGGCAGGTCTGCTTCGCCCAGCAAGGTCAGTTTGCGCAGGGGCGCTGCCGTGTCGACCTGTGCAGTCCCGCGGGGTGTCAGGCCGACATGCAGGTGCTTGTGCAGTGGACTGGTGGCGTCGAACATCGTTTGCACCACAGACGGTGCATTCAACCGGAGCGAGCCGTCCTGCGCAAGTGACAGGCTGCTTCGCAAGGCGGTCACTGCCTCGAACATGGGCTGGTCGTAGGCGTCCTGCACCAGGTTTCTCAATGCCCGGTAGTCGTTCCAGCTGTCAAGGGCCAGCAGGCCCAGAATTCCCGGGAGCAGCAGCGTCAGCAGGCGCGCGCGAATACCGAATCGGTCGGGATCAGTCCGCAGCGTCTTCATGCACGGTGCTTTCCAGCATATAGCCGAGGCCGCGCACGGTGACAATGCGCACGTCGCCACCGGCCAGCTTGCGGCGCAGCCGGTGAAGTACCAGTTCGATGGCATCCGGACCGGCGTTGCTGTCGGCCGGAAAGACCTTGCCGGAAAGCTGCGACTTTTCCACCGGCGTGCCGCTGCGCGCCAGCAGGACAGCCAGGGCCGCGCTTTCGCGCGGCGTGAGCTGCAGCAGCGAGCCGGCCAGCGTGAAGGCGCGGCTGTCATGGGGGCATGACAGGGAGCCGCACTGCAGCGGCGCGTGGGAGCGCCCCCGGCTGCGCCGAACCAGCGCAGCGAGGCGGGCTTCCAGTTCTTCGATCGCGAAGGGCTTGGTCAGAAAGTCGTCTGCCCCGACGTTCAGGCCTTTCACCCGGTCTTGCAGCGAGCCCTGTGCGGTCAGCACGAGTACGGGTGTGCGATTGCCGGCTTTGCGCATGTCTGACAGCAGGGCCAGCCCGTGTTTGTCGGGCAGTCGCAGGTCGAGCACCACAGCGTCATAGTCGTTACCGGCCAACAGCGATTCGGCTGTGGCGGCATCCGGCGCATGATCCGGCACGAAGCCGGTCTGCTTGAATGCACGCACCAGCCAGGACGCCATCTCGGCTTCGTCTTCAACAAGCAGCAGACGCATGTCAGTGCAGGTTTGCGGGGTAACTCAGCGCAGAATATCCCCAAGGCACAGATACTTCATCTCCACATACTCTTCCATGCCGTGGCTGGAGCCCTCGCGGCCCAGACCCGACTGCTTCACGCCGCCGAACGGCACATGTTCGCTGGCAATCACGCCCACGTTGATGCCGACCATGCCGTACTCCAGCGCTTCGGCCACACGGTAGATGCGGCCGATGTCGCGGCTGTAGAAATAGCTGGCCAGGCCAAATTCGGTGTTGTTGGCCGCGTCAATGGCTTCCTGTTCGGCCTTGAAGCGGAACACCGGCGCAAACGGGCCGAAGGTTTCTTCCCGGGCACACAGCATGTCGGCGGTGGCTTCCGAAATCACCGTCGGTTCGAAAAACTGGCCTTCCAGCTTGTGGCCGCCCACCTGCAGCTTGCCGCCCTTGGCTATTGCGTCGGCCACATGGCGTTGCACCTTGTCTACGGCAGAGTTCTCAATCAGCGGGCCTTGTGCCACACCGTCTTCAAAGCCGTTGCCGACTTTGAGGGTTCTGACCTTGGCGGAGAATTTTTCAACGAACTGGTCATACACGCCATCCTGCACGTAGATGCGGTTGGCGCAGACGCAGGTCTGGCCGGCGTTGCGGTACTTGCTGGCAATGGCGCCTTCCACGGCAGACTCCACGTCGGCATCGTCAAACACGATGAAGGGCGCGTTGCCGCCCAGTTCCAGGGAGAGCTTTTTGACGGACGGTGCACTCTGGGCCATCAGGATGCGGCCGACTTCGGTGGAGCCAGTGAAGCTGATGTGACGCACCACGTCGATGGCGCAGAACACCTTGCCAACGGCAATCGAATTGGCGCTGTCGGCAGTGAGCACGCTGAGCACGCCGGCCGGGATGCCGGCGCGCACGGCCAGCTCGGCAGCCGCCAGCGCGGTCAGCGGCGTGAGCTCTGCGGGCTTGATGACCACCGGGCAGCCTGCGGCCAGGGCCGGGGCGACTTTGCGGGTGATCATGGCCAGCGGGAAGTTCCAGGGTGTGATGGCGGCGCACACACCGATGGGCTGCTTGATGACCATCAGGCGGCGGTTGTTGTCAAACTGGGGCAGGGTTTCGCCGTTGACGCGCTTGGCTTCCTCGGCAAACCACTCGACAAAGCTCGCGCCATAAGCCACTTCGCCCTTGGCCTCGGCAAAAGGCTTGCCCTGCTCGGCCGTCATGATGCGGCCCAGGTCTTCCTGGTTGGCCATCAGCAGCTGGTACCACTTCAGCAAAATGGCGTGGCGCTCCTTGCCGGTTTTGCTGCGCCAGGCGGGCCAGGCCGCATTGGCTGCGGCAATCGCGGCCTCGGCGTCTTTCGGCCCCAGGTTTGCCACGTCGGCGAGTTTTCGTCCGTTGGACGGGTCGTTGACGTCAAAACGCGAGGTGCCTGCCACCCATTGACCGTTGATCAGTGCGTCGGTCTTGAAGAGGCTCGGGTCTTTGAGAAGGGAGATGGGAGAGGTTTTCATGTCCATGGGTAAATTCCTGCAAAAAGGGGCGGGTGATGGGACGATTTTGACTGTTTTCAGGTCGGGTTGTTTTCAGGGTCTTTTCGACGGCCCAGGGAGGGTGTTTCCATTTCACAATCCGGGCGACCTTGCGATCGAGCGCCATGTTGCGCACCAGTGCCAGATCACCGGGGTACTCTACGCCACAGACCTGCGTTCGCTGTTGGCGGGGGAATGGTTTGAGACATGCCTCTTTCTGTGCCTTGCCATTTGCCCCGCCGCAGCGAGAAGCAAACCTGCATGAAGAGTCATCTCAGCTCCGGCGTCCGCGCAGCCATTCCAGCAGTACGAGCAAGGTGGTGGTGAACAAAATAAGCAGGGTGGCCACGGCTGCGATCGTGGGCGAGATGTTTTCCCGGATGCCGGTGAACATTTGCCTGGGCAGGGTTGCCTGTTCGGCGCCGGCCAGAAAAAGTGTGACGACCACTTCATCAAACGAAGTGGCAAACGCGAACAGCGCACCCGAGATGACACCGGGCGCAATGACCGGCAAGGTGATCCTGAAAAATGTATTGACCGGCGTCTCACCCAGGCTCAGTGAAGCGCGCACCAGGTTATGGTTGAAGCCCGACAGGGTCGCGAGTACCGTGGTCAAGACAAAAGGGGCTCCCAGCGCGGCGTGTACGGCGATCAGTCCGATGTAGCTGTCTGTGAGCCCGAGCGGTGCAAAGTACAGGTAGGTCGCGACGCCCACCACCACAATCGGAACCACCATGGGCGCGATGAGAATGGCCATGAGCAGGCTTTTAAAGCGAAAGTTGGTTCTGGACAGGCCCACAGCGGCCAGCGTGCCCAGCGCAGTGGCAATCACGGTTGCCGCGGGTGCCACGATGAAACTGTTTTTGGCGGCCCTTACCCACTCCGGTGACTCCAACAGGTTGCGATACCACTTCAATGACCAGCCCGGTATGGGGTAAGTCAAAAAAGAGCTGTCAGAAAATGACAGCGGCACCATGACCAGCACGGGTGCCAGCAGGAAGGCGAGTGTGGCAACGCAGGCGGCGCGCAGCAGCCACCAGCCGGCCTTGTCCGGCATGGTGGCGTAGCGCGGGAACACAGGCCCTTTGATTTTGAACATGATGTATTGACGCCTGTAAGAGGATATCAACCGAGGTTGAGTTCGGATTTGCCGATGCGCCGGTAAACGCCGTAAAGAATCATGGTGGCCGTCAACAGCAGCGCCCCCAGGGCGCAGGCCATGCCCCAGTTGACTTCCACGTTGGTGTAGCGGGCGATGTAGTAGCTCAGCATCTGGTCGTCGGCGCCGCCCAGCAGCGCGGGGGTGACGTAGTAGCCAATCGACAAGATGAAGACCAGCAAGGCCCCGGCGCTGATGCCGGGATAGGTTTGCGGCACATACACACGAAAGAACGCTGACAGGGGCGCGCTCCCCAATGAGACCGCCGCGCGAATGTAGGTCGCGGGCACGTTCTTCATCACGCTGTACAGCGGCAAAATCATGAAGGGGAGCAGGATGTGCACCATGGCAATCACCACGCCGGCGCGATTGAACAACAGGGGCAGCGGGCTGTCGATGAGGCCGATGCCCATCAGCCCGCGGTTCACCAGACCTTCGGATTGCAGCAGAACGATCCAGGCCGCGACACGAACCAGGATGGATGTCCAGAAGGGCACCAGCACCAGAATCATCAGAAGGTTCGCTTTGCGTGCCGGCAATGACGCCAGCCACCAGGCCAACGGGTAAGCCAGCACCAGGCAAAACAGCGTGACGACAAAGCTGATGTAAAAAGTGCGTAGCAAGATGGTGCCAAACGCGCGCTGGTCTTCGGGCATGCGTTCCACAGCACCCTGGCTGCCGCGTCGCAGGTCGACAGAAGCGAGCAAATAATCGGGCGTCCAACGCGAGCTGTTTTTGGCGATGGCCTGCCAGAAGGGTTGTTCTCCCCAGCGCTGATCGAGCTGGAGAAGCTTTGCCTGAATCTCTTCCGGAGAACCGGTGACGGGCAGCGCACGGTACGCCCCCATCACCAGGGAGCGCGCGCCCGCCACTTCGGAGTTGAGCCGCCGCGCCAGCGCACCGGCATCCGCGCTGTCTGAAAGGTGGCCCAGGTCTTCCACCAGCGCCGCGTAACTTGCGGGTGCCGGTGGAGTCTGAGGGTTCCAGCCCTTGAGGCTTTGCACCGTCCGCGGCAGTGCTGCCACGACCTCGGGGTTTTCAACGGCGCGCTGCAGCAGGGCTGCAATCGGAATCAGCAAGGTCAGCAGCAGAAACACCAGCAAAGGCATCGTAAGCGCAAAGGCGCGCCATTTCCGGCGGGCATCGGCGCGCGACAGTGCCCGGCGCAACGCCCAGGGGTCGCCAACCTGAAGGACGGTGCTGGTGATACTGCTCATGGGGTGTTGCTCCTGCGGCTTATTGAGTGGCCCAGGCGGCAAAGCGTTTTTCAAGCGCCTCACCCTGATCGGCCCAGAAGCCGACGTTCATCTGGATGGCCTCTTTCGCATTGGCCGGCGATGTTGGCAAGTCGTCCAGTACCTTTTTGTCGAGCTTGCTCAGGGCCTTGGTGTTGACCGGGCCATAGGCAATGTTCTGGGCATACACGGCCTGCGTGGCGGGCTGGCTGGCGAAGGCGATGAACTTCATCGACGCGTCCTTGTTGGGGGCGCCTTTGGGGATGACCCAGTAGTCCAGGTCGTAAATGCCGCCTGGCCAGTAGATTTTCAGGTTGCGGCCTTCCCGGTTGGCGGCGTCAATGCGGCCGTTGTACACGGTGCTGAGTGCCACGTCGCCAGCCACCAGAAACTGCGCGGGTTGGGCGCCGGCTTCCCACCACTGGATGTTGGGCTTGAGCTCGGTCAGCTTGCGAAATGCTCGGTCGGCGCCGTCCTTGGTAGCCAGGACCTTGTAGACGTCAGCGGGTTTGACGCCATCGGCCATCAGGGCGAACTCCAGGTTGTAGCGGGCTCCCTTGCGCATGCCGCGCTTGCCGGGAATCTTCTTGACATCCCAGAAATCAGCCCAGCTGGTGGGGGCGGTTTTGACTTTGTCGGCGTTCCAGGCCATCACGGTGGACCAGACAAAAACGCCCACACCGCAATCCGTCACGGCCGCTGGCAGAAAGTCCGATTTTGTGCCGATTTTGCTGAAGTCAATTTTTTCAAACAGTCCCTCGTCGCAACCGCGCTGGACATCGGGCGCTTCGACCTCGACAACGTCCCAGGTGACTTTCTTTGTCTCGACCATGGCCTTGATCTTGGCCTGCTCGCCGTTGTATTCGACAGCAACAACTTTGGTGCCCGCTTTTTCATAGGGCTCGTAGTAGGCTTTTTTCTGCGCATTGGCGTTGGCGCCGCCAAAGTTGACGACGGTAATTTGCTGCTGCGCCAATGCGGGCAGCGCCAGACACAAGGCCGCGCTGACGACAATGATGTGTTTCTTCATGGTGCTATTTCCTCGGTGGTTGATGAAAAGTGAAAGTGAAAGTGAAGGTGAACGAGAACGTGAACGTCGAAAACCAGTGAAGGGAGAAAGCGGTTACACCGCATAGATCCGCGTAAACGCAGCCGGAAATTCGAGATGAACGGCATCGCCGGGCTGCGGCGGCGCCAAGCCGTTCAGGAGAGTCAGGGGCAGCTTGACCGTGGCTTCTGCCTGGCCGGGGCCGACTTCGCACAGCAGGCGCAGGTGATCGCCAAAGTAAATCACGCGCGCCACGCGCGCAGGCAGCACATCCGCAGATGCGGCGGGCGTCTGGCGGTGCAGCACAATGCGCTCCGGCCGGATGTACGCTTCTACCTGCGCACCGGCGGTCGGGTGATTGACGTTGATGCCGTGGAGCACGCGGCCATCCGGCAATTCAATGCCGGCCCGGCTCTCGCGGCCGGGCTGCCCGCCAAAAAGTTTTCCTTTGAGCAGGGTGCTGTCGCCCACGAAACCGGCGACGAAACGGTTTGAGGGTGTTTCATACAGTTCTTCCACGGGGGCCAGTTGCTGGATCGCGCCGTCGTTGAAGACGGCCACCCGGTCGCTCATCGTCAGGGCCTCGCCCTGGTCGTGGGTGACATAGACAAAGGTCACGCCGAGCTGCCGGTGCAACTCTTTCAGCTCAATCTGCATGTGCTCGCGCAACTGCTTGTCAAGCGCGCCCAGCGGCTCATCCATCAGCACCAGCTGGGGTTCAAATACCAGTGCCCGTGCCAGGGCGACCCGCTGCTGCTGGCCGCCGGAAAGCTGTCCGGGCAGCCGCTCTGACATCCCGGCGAGGCGAACCATGTCCAGGGCGCGCAGCACACGACGATCCTGATCGGCCCGGGATACCTTGCGCACCGTGAGCGGATAGGCCACGTTCTGCCCCACCGTGAGATGCGGGAACAGCGCGTAGTTCTGGAACACCATGCCGAAATTGCGCTTGTGGGGTGGCGTGCCCGTGATCTGCGAGCCGTTCAGGAAAATCTCGCCCGCCGTCGGGGATTCAAAACCGGCCAGCATCATCAGCGTAGTGGTTTTTCCGGAGCCGGACGGCCCAAGCAGGCTCAGGAATTCCCCGCGATGAATGTCGAGGTCGAGCTGCTGCACAACAAGCTGCTCGCCGTCATAGGTTTTTTGCACGCTTGAAAAGCGTACAAGGAAATCGTTTTTAGTCATCGTCGTTCCCGGGCTGTTCATGCACGCTGGTCATGCGCATTAGCGCAATGCGGAAAAGCTGTCCGCCAGAATTTCCAGGCCTTCATCCAGCAAGGCGTCGGTTGCGGTGAGGGGAACCAGAATCCGGATCACATTGCCGTGTGTGCCGCACGACAGCAGGATCAGCCCGCGCCGCGCCGCCTCGGTCACCACGCGTTTGGTCAGTGCCGCGTCGGGACGGGTGGGGTCCCCGTTTTCGAAGAGCTCCATGGCCACCATGGCGCCCAGGCCGCGCACGTCGCCAATGGCCGCTTCTTTCTCCGCGATGGCGAGCAGGCCTCTGACCAGATGGGCACCAAGGGTCTTGCTGCGCTCCAGGAGTTTTTCATCCTTGAAAACCTTGAGCACGGCCAGGGCTGCCGCGCAGCCAATGGGGCTGCCTGCGTAGGTGCCGCCCAGGCCGCCGGGGCCGGGTGCATCCATGACTTCGGCGCGGCCGACCAGGCCCGAGATGGGAAAGCCACCCGCCATGGATTTGGCGATGGCAATCAGGTCGGGCGCCACGGGCCACTGTTCGCTGGCATACCAGGTGCCCGTGCGGCCTGCGCCGGTCTGGACCTCGTCGGCGATCAGCAGGATGCCGTGCCGGTCGGCCAGCGCCTTCAGGCGGCTGATGAACTCGGGCGGGGCGATGTAAAAGCCTCCTTCGCCCTGCACCGGTTCAATGATGAAGGCCGCCACGCGCTCGGGTTCGACGTCGTTTTTGAGGATTTGCTCGACCGAATGCAGCGCCTGGTCGATGCTCACGCCGTGCAGCGCGTTGGGATATTCCGCATGAAACACTTCGCCGGGGAAGGGACCGAACCCCAGCTTATAGGGCGCGACCTTGCCGGTCATGCCCAGCGTCATGTTGGTCCGGCCGTGGTAGCCACCCGTGAAGGCGATGATTCCGGGGCGCTTCGTGTAGGCCCGCGCCACCTTGACCGCGTTCTCGACCGCCTCGGCGCCGGTGGTCAGCAGCAGGGTCTTTTTGGCGAAATTTCCGGGTGCCAGGGCATTGAGCTTTTCCGCCAGTTCAACGTAGGGCTCATAGGCGACCACCTGAAAGCAGGTGTGCGTGTAGAGGTCGAGCTGGGCCTTGACCGCGGCAATGACTTCGGCATGCCGGTGGCCGGTGTTGAGTACGGCGATGCCGCCGGCGAAGTCGATGTAGCGGCGGCCTTCCACGTCCCACAGTTCGGCGTTCTGCGCCCGGCTGGCAAAAATTTCGTGTGCCTGACCCACGCCGCGTGTCACGGCTGCTTGGCGGCGCGCCATGAGGGCGGCGTTGCTGGTAGTTTGGTTTGACTGCATGGTGAAGGTGATTTCAGGTTTCTGGAGAGGAGATGGGCGAACTGTAGAAGTCCGCACCAAGCTCGTCCATGTACACCTTTGCGCTGTTTTCAACACACTGTGCGGGTCTAGAATGCTGTACATGGATTCCCCAACCCGGTGCATGGGGCACGCAATGCACAATTTGGCTTTTTTGGTTTTTTGATGCTCACACTTCGCCCGGAACTCCAGACTCCACTAGTGAGCCAGATCGTCGACGGTCTGCGTGGAATGATTGCCGGGCAAACCCTGAAACCGGGGGTCAAACTGCCGTCTATCCGCGGTTTCGCCGCCGCGCACGGGGTCAGTGTCTTCACGGTGGTGGAGGCCTACGACCGCCTCGTCGCCCAGGGCTGGCTCGTTTCACGTGCCAACGCCGGTTTTTTTGTCAAACGCAGGGGCGATGATGGTGCGTCGGGCGCGCCGTATGCACAGCCCGAACAGCCTAAATTTGATGCGCGCTGGTATCTCAAACAGATTTTCGAGAACCGCAACCTGCCCATGAAGCCTGGCTGCGGCTGGTTGCCGCACGATTTTCTGTTTGGCGATGCGCTTCGCCGCAGCATGCGGCACCTGTCGGCCGATGGGTCCTCGCTCGACGGTTACGGCCTGCCTTACGGGCACATGGCGTTGCGCATGATCATTGCCGAGGCCCTGGCTGAAAACCAGATCGCGGTAGAGGTGGACCAGGTGCTGCTGACGCAGGGGTCCAGCCAGGCGCTTGACCTGGTGGCTCGCCAACTGGTCAAGCCTGGCGATACGGTGCTGGTGGACAGCCCTGGGTACCCCAACCTGATGTTCATGCTGCGCTTTCTGGGCGCCAACCTGATAGGCGTGCCGCGCACCCCCACGGGTTATGACCTCGCCGCTCTTGAGTCCCTGCTGGCCACCCACAAGCCGAGGGCTTTCTTCACGCAACCCCGCCTGCAGAGCCCGACCTGCTCGATTGCGTCGGCGGCCCATCTGCACCGCCTGCTGCAACTGGCTGAAACCCACGGGTTCACTCTGGTGGAGAACGATATCTACGCCGATATGGACCCGATGCCCCGGTCCACGCTGGCGAGCCTGGACCAGTTGCAGCGCGTGGTGTATATCGGCAGCTATTCAAAAACAATTTCGCCCAACCTGCGCGTAGGCTACCTGCTGGCCGGGCGCGACCTGATTGAGGAGCTGGCCCAGCTCAAGATGATTTCGGGGCTCACATCTTCGGACATCGCCGAGCGGCTCACTTTTGGGGTGGTCACCGATGGCCGCTGGCGCAAGCACCTCAAGTCGCTTCGCGAGCGCCTGGCCCAGGCACACCGCAAGACAGAGAAAAGCCTGACCGGTCTTGGATTTGAGCTCTTTCATGAGCCGGGGGCCGGCATGTACCTGTGGGCCCGGCACCCTGATCTCCCCGATAGCGCCGTGCTTTCCCAGGAAGCGACGACCGAGGGCATCATGCTCGGGCCGGGGCAACTGTTTTTGCTTGAACCCCATCCCACGGGCTGGCTTCGCTTTAACGTGGCTTTCAGCGACGACGAGCGTTTATGGCGGTTTTTGTCCCGACGAATTGATCTGGGCCGGCAAGCTGCCCAGTAACTGCTGGGGCCGAGCCAAAGTGCGGCCAGCCAGATGGTCATCCACCATGCCAGTAGTTTCGCCGGTTTTCGAATAAGGCGTCACGGCGGGAACTGCCGCAACTGTGGTCTTCAGTTGTCAATCACGCGCCGGGCAAACCGTTCAAGGTAGTCCATCAGTTGGTCAGCGCCGCGCATGGCCGCTGTCTCGTCGCCCGTGGCGATACCTTGGGCCAGTTCCATGTGATAGCGGGCGCCTTCGGTAATTTCCCCTTCGTGCTGGTAGGCATACCAGAATCGCCGGCATTGCACGACCAGCGGCACCACGCATTTGACCGCCGAATGATTCTGGCTGGCATGGTGATTGACCTCGTCGAGTTCATGGTCGGCCCGCATGTAGTCTTCGAGGTGGCCGCGTGCCGCCGCCTTCACCATTTTTTCGGCGCAGCGCACGATGGCCAAGCGCTGCGGGGCCGTTGCGCGGCGCGCAGAACACGCGGCGATGAGGCGTTCGAGCGCGCGTCGCGTCTGGATCACATCCAGATGGTCCGCCAGATCGATGTGAGAGACCAGCAGTCCGCGTCGCGGCTGCTGGTCGATGAGTCCGATCGACACCATGCGCAGCAGCGCCTCGCGCACTGGCGTGCGGCCGAGTTGGGTCAGCTCTACCAGTTCCGCTTCGACCACCGGGCTGCCCGGCTCGAGCCGGAGCGTGGAGATCAGCGCCTCGATCGCATCGTAGGCGAGATCAGCGGCGCGACGCTTTGGCGGAGAAAGGAGTCTAGGCATCGAGGGCTATGACATGGTGGCGTTTGCGTTTGAATTGCCGGCGCTGCAGCAGAGCTTGCCACTCACCGACCAAGCCTCTTCGGAAGAACGAGACGCATACGATGAAGGTCAGGCCTATGATAATTGTAACGACACCACCGAGCTGGGCCAGGTGGTTTTGCAGGCTGACGACCAGCGTGGCGCCGACCACCGGCCCCCAGCCCGTGGCAAGGCCGCCGAGCAGCGTCATCAGCAGTACTTCGGTCGAGGTTGAGAGCATGACATCGTTGAGCGCCGAGAGCTGGAGTACCAGGGCCTTGAGCGAACCCGCCAGACCAGCGAGCGCGGCCGACAGCATGAAGGCGTAGAGCTTGCAGCGGTCGGTGTCGTAGCCTAGCGAGATGGCGCGCGGCGCGTTGTCGCGCAAGGCCTTCAGCACCTGGCCGAACGGGGAATGCACGATCCGGTGAATCAGCAGGAATGCCAGCACGAACACGCCGAGCGTGAAGTAGTACATGTGGTTGTCGGCTGACAGATCGACGAGCCCGAGCAGCTTGCCGCGCGGGATGCCCTGCATGCCGTCTTCGCCGCCGGTCCAGGGAATTTGCACGGCGAGAAAGTAGGCCACTTGCGAGAGCGCGAGCGTGATCATCGAGAAATAGATGCCGGTGCGCCGGATGGCCAGCTTGCCAATCACCCAGCCGATGCCGGTGGCGACCACCACCCCCGCAAGAATCGCGAGTTCGACCGGAAAGCCTTTATCCGCAAATCGGATCATGAGGATGCCGGTGGTGTAGCCCGCCCAGCCGAAAAAGGCGGCATGACCGAACGACACCAGGCCGGTGAAACCGATCAGCAGGTTGAAGGCCAGCGCGAACAGCGCATAGCACAGCACTTTCATGATGAAGACCGGGTAGGCGATCTCCGGGAAGGCCGGCACCAGCAAGGCCGGTACCAGCAGCACGAGCAGGAAGCGGATGGAGGTGGGAAACGTCCGGAGGCGGGCGGCGAAGAGTGTGGATGGGGTGGATGGGATGGATGGGGCGTTCATTTCAGATCTCCTTGCCGAACAGGCCGGCGGGGCGGCTGAGCAACACCAGCGCCATGATGACGAACACCACCACGGTGGCGGCTTCCGGGTAGAACACCTTGGTCAGTCCTTCCAGCAGGCCCAGGCCGAGGCCGGTGAAGATCGCACCGAAGATCGAGCCCAGCCCGCCGATGACCACCACGGCAAACACGATGTTGAGGAGGTTGGCGCCCATCAGCGGATTCACCTGCATGATGGGCGCTGCCATCACCCCTGCTATGCCCGCCAGCGCCACGCCGAATCCGTAGGTCAGCGTGATCATCAGGGGAATGTTCACGCCAAACGCCTGCAGCAGCTTGGGGTTTTCGGTGCCGGCGCGCAGCAGCGCGCCGAGCTTGGTTTTCTCGAACAGGTACCAGGTCACCGCGCAGATCACGAGTGAAGCCACGACCACGAAGCCGCGGTAGACCGGCAGATACATGAAACCGAGATCCACGCCGCCCTTGAGCAGGTCCGGCGGGTCATAACTGGCGCCTGAGATGCCGTAGAAATGGCGCAGCGCACCTTCGAGCACCAGCGCCACGCCAAAGGTCAACAGCAGTCCATAAAGATGGTCAAGGTGATACAGGCGTTTGAGCAGCGTCTTCTCCAGCAGCACGCCCAGCGCCCCGACGATCAGTGGCGCCAGGATCAACGCCGCCCAGAAGTTGATTTTGAACTCCGGACCGAGCAACAGGGGCAGTTGCGAGAACCCCATCCACGCCAGGAACGCAGCCACCATGAACTGCGCGCCATGCGCGAAGTTGATGATGTTGAGCAGGCCGAAGATGATGGCCAGCCCCATGCTGAGCAGTGCGTAAAAGCAGCCGTTGATGAGCCCGACCAGCAATTGGGCCAGAAGGGCTTGTGAGGAAATATCAAACATGGTGTGTGCGTTAGAGCTGGAGGTACGGCCGCCGCACTCTTGTTGGAGGGGCGGCCGCACGCAGTGCTTGCTTAGTGGCTGATAGCGCAGGCCGGATTGACGGGCGGAAATACATCAGGGCCTTTGAGCACAGCCTTGACCTTGTAGTAGTCCCAGGGTGCCCTGGATTCGGCCGGACTCTTCACCTGCAGCAGCAGCATGTCGTGCACCAGCGCGCCGTCTTCACGCAGTTTGCCGTTGCGAATCACGGCGTCGTTGATCGTCATCTTGCGCAGTTGCGTCATCACCGCCTTGGCTTCGTCGGTGCCGGCGGCCTGTACGGCCTTCAGGTAGTTGAGCGTGGCCGAGTAGACGCCAGCCTGGGCGGCCGTCGGCATGCGTTTGTGCTTTTCGAAGAACTTGCGCGACCAGGCGCGCGATTTGTCGTCCAGGTCCCAGTAAAAGGCTTCGCTCAGGTACATGCCCTGGGCCTTGTCGAGCCCGATGCTGTGCACATCTGAAATGTAGGTCAGCAGCGGCGCCACCACCTGCTTGCGGGTGATGCCGTATTCGTTGGCCTGCTTGATGGCGTTGACCGTATCGTTGCCGGCATTGGCCAAGGCAATCACATCTGCCCTGGAGGCTTGTGCCTTGAGCAGAAAGGATGAGAAGTCATTGCCTGGGAACGGATGGCGCGAGCTGCCGACGACGCTGCCGCCGTTGGCCTTGACAACCTCGGCGGCGTCTTTCTCGAGCGAATGCCCGAAGGTGTAGTCGGCGGTGATGAAATACCACGACTTCTTTCCTTCCTTGACCAGCGCACGCGCGGTGCCCGCCGCAAGCGCATAGGTGTTGGTGGTCCACTGTGCGTTGAGTGGCGAGCATTTCTCACCCAGAATCGCCGTGGCGAGCCCCGAGGAGGGCATGCTCACACGATTTTTCTGCTTGGCAATCTCCATGACCGCCAGCGCGGTCGAAGAGGTCGGGAAATCGGTCACCATGTCCACCTTGCCCTGGTCGAACCAGCTGCGCGCGAGGTTGGCCGCCACGTCGGGCTTGTTCTGGTGGTCGGCGAAGACGAGTTCGACGGGCTTGCCGAGCACCTTGCCGCCCATTTCCTCGATGGCCAGGCGAGCGGCAACGACCGAGCCCTGGCCCGAGAGGTCGGAGTAGACGCCGGACAGATCGTTGAGCACGCCGATCTTGACCACGTCGTCGCTGACCTGGGCGTGTGCCGCGAAGCCCATGCAGGCGACGAGGCAGGTGGTTAGTTTGTTGAGATTCATGAGGAACTCCATTGAGGATTGAAAGGAGAGGGGTGGGGGAGGGAACTGGGAAGGAAATGGGAGAAATGGGCCGGGTCAAATGCCCAGCAACTCATTGAGACGGTCCTGCTTGGCATCGACTTCGCTGCGCTCGATCATCTCGACAACCCGGCCGTGTTCGATCACGTAGTGGCGGTCGGCCAGATGTTTGGCGAAGCGGAAGTTCTGCTCGACCAGCACCACCGTGAAACCTTGCGCCTTGAGGTCGCGGATGACCTGGCCGAGCTTTTGCACGATCACGGGTGCGAGCCCTTCGGTGATCTCGTCCAGCAGCAAGAGCTTCGCGCCGGTACGCAGAATGCGGGCCATGGCGAGCATCTGCTGCTCGCCGCCCGACAGGCGTGTGCCGGGGCTGTGGGCGCGTTCCTTGAGGTTGGGAAACATGGCGTAGATCTGTTCCAGCGTCATGCCGTTGTCGCCGACCCTGGGCAGCAGCGTGAGGTTCTCCTCGGCAGTCAGTGATGCGTAGATGCCGCGCTCTTCCGGGCAGTAGCCGATCCCGAGGCGTGCGATGCGGTGCGGCGGCAGGGCGATGACTTCCTTGCCTGCCACATGGATAGACCCCGCGCGCTTGTCAATCAGGCCCAGGATCGCGCGCAGTGTCGAGGTGCGCCCGGCGCCGTTGCGGCCCAGCAGTGTCACGCATTCGCCGGCGCGGACTTCCAGGTTGATGCCTTGCAGCACATGCGACTCCCCGTACCACGCATGCAGGTCGCGGATGGACAGCATGGTTTGATTTGAATCAGACATTTTCTTCCGTCCCCATATAGGCTTCCCGAACCGCAGGATTGACCGACACAGCGGCATACGGTCCTTCTGCCAGGATTTCGCCGCGTTGCAGCACGGTGATCGTGTCGCTGATGTCGGCCACGACTTTCATGTTGTGTTCGACCATGAGGATGGTGCGGTGTGCCGACACTTGTCTGATCAGGTCCTTCACCCGGTCCACGTCCTCATGCCCCATGCCTTGCGTGGGTTCGTCTAGCAGCAGCAGCTCGGGGTCGAGTGCCAGCGTGGTGGCGATCTCCAGCGTGCGCTTGCGCCCATAGGGCAGGTCGCCGGCCAGAAATGAGGCGAAGGATGCGAGCCCCACCTGCTCCAGCAAGGCCATCGCGGGTGCATCGAGTCTATGCAGCGAGGCGCTGGACTGCCAGAAGCGGTAGTCAACCCCCAGCTTGCGCTGCAAGGCGATTTTCACGTTTTCCAGAGCAGTGAACTGCGGAAAAACGGCCGAGATCTGGAACGATCGCACGATGCCGCGGCGCGCGGTCTGTGCCGGCTTTTCCTGCGTGATGTTCGTGTCGTTGAACAGGATGTGTCCTTCGGTCGGGATGTGGAACTTGGTCAGCAAGTTAAAGACGGTCGTCTTGCCGGCGCCGTTCGGCCCGATCAGCGCATGGATAGTTCCGCGTCTGACGCGCAGGTTGACGTTGCGCACGGCGACGAAGCCGCGGAACTCCTTGGTCAGTCCTCTGGTTTCAAGAATGATGTCTTTGTTCATGTGGATGGTTGAAGTTCTGGCGCGTTAGTGAGGTTGCGTGGAGGCGTTATGCGTCAGCGTGGCAATGCGCGCAGGCGAGATCGGCATGCGTGGTGCGGGCTGTGGCCAGCCAAACAGGAATTGCGTGGCGCCGCCACAGACGCGGCCCTGGCAGGCGCCCATGCCGCAGCGGCTGTGCAGTTTCGCGGCGGTCCAGTTCTCGAAGCCGCACAGTTGCTCATGGCTCACGTCTTCGCAACGGCACACCAGCGTGTCGGGCTCGGCCAGTTGTTTCAAGCCGGGATGGAGCGCGAAGCGGGTGTGCAAAGCCGCAGCGAAGGCCTCCCAGCGCTGCCGCTGGGGCCACAGCCGCCGGGCCTGATCCAGTTGTCCCGTGGCCGCGTGGCCGGCAATGGCTCCTTGCACCAGTGCGCGCTCGCTGCCGCCAAAGCCGGTGCATTCACCGGCGGCGTAATGGTCGGGCAGGCTGGTGGCCTGCCAGGGGTCGACCGCAATGGCATGCTGCGCATTCAGGGCGCAGCCCAGGGCCTGGCCGAGTTGGGTGTTGGGAATCAGGCCGAAGCCGCAGGCCAGGCGGTCGCAGGCGATGTCCAGCGTGCGCCCATCTTGCTGAAGGCGCACCGATTCCACGCGGCCCTGGCCCGAAGCCGACACGACGTGGCTGGACAGGCGATAGCCGGGATGCAGGAGCGTCAAGGCCTGCATGGCCTTGCCGGGCCAGCGCGCCAGCGAAGCGGCAAAAGCGGCAACCGCGCTGATGGACGCCTGTTCGGCCACCCGCAGCACCTGCGCACCGGCGGCCTGGGCCGCGGCCGCGACTGCCAGCAGCAGCGGGCCGCTGCCCGCCACCACAATGCGCTCGCCGCGCACGGGCAAGCCACCCTTGATCAGGGCCTGCAGTCCGCCAGCGCCCGTGACACCGGGCAGGGTCCAGCCCGGAAACGGCAGCAGCAGTTCGCGTGCGCCGGTGCACACAATCAGCTTCTGATAGCTTAAGTGCCAGCCTCGATCAGCGTCTTCCAGCAGCAGCTGTTTGGACTGCGGCACGGCCACGATTCGGGTGCCGGACAGCAGCCGCACATTGGGGTGGCGGGCCAGGGCTTCACGTCGCTGCAAGGCGGCCCGGGGCAGATGGGCGCCAGGGCCATCGCGCCAGATCTGGCCGCCGGGGGCTGGGTTGTCGTCGATCAGCGTGATGGCAGCGCCCGCGGGGGCCGCCGCCAATGCTGCAGCCATGCCTGCAGGGCCGGCGCCTACGATCAACAGATCGCAATGTTCAGGGGATGTGGTGGCCATGGTTCAGGCTCCCGTCAAGGCTTCAGCTTCAGCTGCGGCTGCGGCTGCGGCTGCGGTCTGTACCGCCATGCCCTCAACGCACAATGTCTGGCAGGCCAGGCGGCGCTGGCCGTCAATCAGCACCCGGCATTCCTGGCAGATGCCCATGCCGCAGAACGCGGCGCGCCGCTCGCCGCTGACGGAGATGCGCGTGATGCCGTCGCCCGCCAGGTACAGCGCTGCGGCTACCGTGATACCGGCGGGCACCCGTTGCGGCCGGCCGTCAAGGCTGAATTCAATCGAGCTGTTGAGGCTGTTCATTGGGTAACCTTCGCGCGATGCGCTGCGGTGCTATGACCCTTGGGAGCGGCCCGGCGGCTCATGCTGCTCATGCGGCCATTCCAAAGCGCTGCGGCAGGTAGGGCGCGGGGTCGAGTTCGGCCCGGCGCCCGGTGATCTGTGCGGCCAACAGGCGGGCGCTGGCCGGGGCCGTCGTCACGCCCAGGCCTTCGTGACCCACGGCCAGCCAGAGCCCGGGGCGCTGCGGATGCGGGCCCAGCAACGGCAGGCTGTCGGGTGTGGCCGCGCGCAGGCCGGTCCAGCAGCGGATGGCGTTGAGATCGGCCAGGGCTGGCATGTAGGCCAGCGCCCGCTCCAGCATCTGCGCCAGCATGTCGGCATCCACTTCGGGGGAGCTGTCATCGAACTGGCGTGACGAGCCGATCAGCAGTTGCCCGGTGGGGCGTGGCTGCAGGTTGAACGCCACCGAGGGGCCGGTGCTGTGGTGTGCGCTGGTGACGTAGCCCAGTTCCACCAGTTGGTGACGAACGAGGCCCGGGTAGCGGTCGGTAATCAGCAGATGGCCCTTCTTCGGGCGGATCGGCAGCTCGGGGCACAGTTGCGTGGCATGGATGCCATTGGCCAGCAGCACGGCGTTGGCGCCAAGCCAGCTGTTGCCGGCCAGCCGCACGCGGGCGCCCTCAATTTCCAGCACTTCGGCGTGTTGCATGCGGATCTGCTTCGGGTATTGCGCCAGCAGCCAGCGCGCCGCGTTGGGCGCATAGACCACGCTGTCGCCTGGCACCTGCAGGGCGCCACACAGGCCGGGGCGCAATGCGGGCTCCAGGGCCTGCAGTGTTTGCGCATCGATCAGGTCGCAGGCCACCTCGTGCGCGCGCAGCCGCTCCTGCTTGTCGTGAGCGGCCGCCATTTCCTCGTCGTTCGCGGCCAGCCACAGCGTGCCGCAGGGGTGCCAGGCACAGTCCGCGGCCATCGCGTCGGTCCACTGCCGCCACACGCCAAGCGAATGGCGGCTGAGTGCGAGTTCGGCGGGGTTGTCGTCCATGACCACCAGATGACCCATGCCCGCCGCCGTGGCGCCGCCCCGGCGGTCGTCGAGCACCAGCACGTCCAGCCCGGCGCGCGCCAGCTCGTGCGCGCAGGCCGCGCCGACGATGCCGGCACCGATGACGATGACGTCTGCGTCCATGGTCACGGTTGAAGCCGGATGCCCCAGCCAAACGGATCGTCGGCCTCGATCAGCAGCGTGGCTTCTGCGCTCATATGGGCACGTCCGCGCAGCGTGGGGATGATGTGGTCGCCATCGCGCTCAAAGCTGGCTTCGAACTGGCTGCCGATCACGCTGGCCTGGTGCCAGATTTCACCCGGCGCGAGCTTGCCGTCGGCCGCCAGGCAGGCGATCTTGGCGCTGGTGCCGGTGCCGCAGGGTGAGCGGTCGTAGGCCTTGCCGGGACAGAGCACGAAGTTGCGACTGTCCGCTACCTCATCGTCGGCAAACAGTTCGATATGGTCGATCTCGGCACCCTCCGCACCGGTAATGCCTTGCGCCGCCAATGCTTCGCGCAGCGCCCAGCTGTAGGCGGTGAGGGCGTCGAGGTTGTCGCTGGCCACGCGCTGGCCATGTTCGCTGACCAGGAAGAACCAGTTGCCGCCCCAGGCCACGTCGCCGCGCACTGTTCCGTGGCCGGGCACGGTCACGGCGACCTGGTGCAGATGGCGCCACGCGGGCACGTTGCGCACGCTGACCGAGCGGTCCGCATGCAGCGTGGCTTCGACCGTGCCCACCGGCGTCTCGATGCGGTGCACGCCAGGCTGAATGCGGCCCATGTGGGCCAGCGTGGCCACCAGCCCGATGGTGCCGTGGCCGCACATGCCCAGGTAGCCGGTGTTGTTGAAAAAAATCACGCCGGCACTGGCATCGGCGGCGACCGGCGTACACAGCAAGGCACCCACGATGACATCGCTGCCGCGCGGCTCCAGCACCGTGGCGGCGCGCCAGGCATCATGCTGCTGCGCCAGCACAGTGCGGCGCTCGGCCATGCTGCCGCTTCCCAAATCGGGGAAGCCATCAATGACCAGGCGCGTGGGTTCGCCGCCCGTGTGGGAGTCGATGATCTGGATGCGTTTCATGGTTGTTTCAGTCATGCCGTGGATGGTTCGTGCCGTGAGATTCATAAGAAAACATTGAAAACAACAGGGCAGCTGCCATTGCCCTATTTGCCCTGTTGCTTCAACTCAGCGGCTCAAGAAAACAGGCCGCATCAATAACTTGCCAGTGGAACCGGCAACGCATTCTTGAAGGTGAAAACCGTTACAGGAGCCTGTTTCATATTGCCTTTTTCGTCGTAGGCATACGTGCCGGCAACCCCCTTGTAGCTTGATTTGTAGATTTCCGCGCCAACTTTGTTCGGGTCTGTCGAGTTGGCTTTCTGCATGGCCTCGCCAATGAACAAGGTCTGGTCGTAAAACGAAGCCGCATAGGCATCCGCATCAAGGTTGAAACGTTTTTTGTATTTCGCTTTGAATGCGGGACCATCCGTGGCTTTTTCCAGAATCGAACCACCTTGCGCGCAGAAAACGGTATCGTTGACAGCGTCCGCTGCAAGTTTTCCCATTTCCGGGCTGCACAGCGTATCGCCGCCCAATAACTTTGCGGGCATCGCCAGTTGCTTCATTTGCCGCGTTAGCGGTGCGGCTTGCGGTGCATAGCCACCGAAGAAAATAACTTCGGGCTGTTTGGATTTCAGGTTGGTCAATATCGATGAGAAGTCAACCGATTTGTCCGTGGTGAACTCTTGCCCCACGACGGTGAGGCCCAGATTCTTCGCTTCCTTGACGAATTCATCCGCCACGCCCTGGCCAAACGCGGTGCGGTCATCAATCACGCCAACTTTCTTGACCTTGAGCACTTTGGCCGCATAGACCGCCATGCTGGAGCCAATTTGGTTGTCGCCGGCGACGATGCGAAACAGGTTTTTGTAGCCGCCCTGGGTGACTTTGGGATTGGTGCCGACCGTGGACATCATGGCGCCACCCTCGCTATAGACCCGCGACGCAGGAATGGCAACGCCTGAACAATAGGGGCCCATGACAAATTTGATACCGCTGTCCACCAGTTTCTGGGCGGCGCTAACGCCTGATTTGGCGTCACACTGATCATCTTCGGAGTGCAGTTCAAATTTGAGCGCTTTGCCCGCCACCATGATTTTCCTGGCATTGAGTTCTTCAATCGCCAGGCGCACGCCATTTTCATTGTCTTTCCCTGCAAACGCATTGGCGCCTGACAGCGGACCGGTGTGGCCTATTTTTACCACCTGCTCCTGGGCATTCGCATGGCCTGCAAGTGCAATCGCCATAACGCCAAGAAGCGGAATCATGCTTGGGTTGATTGTCATACCTGTCTCCTAAAGTTTCGGGTCGTTAAAAGGGCTGCCGTCAGGCAACCGACTGGTATTGAGCCGGTCGTGTCGCCAGCGCTTTGTTCACGATCGTTTCAATGGCTTCGCGCTCCGCACCTATCAGCGGCAGGCGCGGACGGCGCATGTGCTCGGTGCTCACGCCGGCCAGTACGTCGATCAATTTGAGGTTTTGCACCAGCTTGGTGGAGACATCCAGGTGCAGCATGGGCGTCATCCACTGGTAGAGCTTGAGTGCCTCGGCAAATTTGCCGGCCTTCATCAGGTCGTAGAGCGCCACGGTTTCGCGCGGGAAGGTGCAGCCGACGCCGGCGAGCAAGCCGTCGCAGCCCAGGGCCAGGCCCTCATAGGCCAGGTCGTCCACGCCCAGGAAGAGCTGGTAGCGATCACCCAGCAGGTTGCGCAGGTCGGTGATGCGGCGGATGTTGTCGGTGCTTTCCTTGATCGCGACGATCCATTCGCAGTCGGCCAGTTCGGCCATGTGCTCGGGCCTGAGGTCCACGCGGTAGGCGACCGGGTTGTTGTAGACCATGATGGGCTTTTTAGCGGCCTCGGCCATGGTGCGCACATTCAGCATCGCCTCGCGCGCGTCGGCCACGTAGATGACCGAGGGCATGACCATGAACCCATCCACGCCAAGTTCGTTGGCGCCATGGATGTAGCGCAGCGCTTCCCGGGTGCTGGTTTCCGAGACATTGGCGAGCACCGGGACGCGGCCCTTGCTGGCTTTGATGGCGATGTCGGCGACCTGGAGTTTTTCTTCGAGCGTCAGCGTGCTGGCTTCGCCCAGCGAACCGCAGGTTACGAGGCCGTGAATGCCGTTGCGGATCTGGAAGTCGATGTGCTTGGCCGTGCCTTCGGCATCAATGCTTTCGTCGGCGTGGAATTTGGTGGTAATGGCGGGGAAAATACCTTGCCAGAGGGGGTTTTTCAAGGGTGACTCCTAAGGTGAGAGGGTTGAAACCGAATGGGGCAGTTGGTTGAAATCAGCAATTAATCAGCAACTGGTAAATATATTAATAAGATATTTAGAATATCTTGTTAGGGTATTAAGCAGATTGCGTGCCAGCCTTTTTTGCGGTAATGGAGGAGATTTGCAGCGCCAGAATGCAGCGCACAGTCCGGTTTGGTGCCGGTGGGGCGCATCAGGCACCTCATTGGCGCGCATGCAGCCCACGGAGGCCCATGCAGAGGGCCGTCAGGGGCGTGGGACCTAAGCCCATAAATTGAATGCTCAGGCACATCAAGCATTTAAGGTTCGACGCAATAGCTACGACCGAGGTCGCGCGCGGCCTGGGAACTGCTCGCCGACGTCTACAAGCTGCCGGCTACCCGTCTACATTGACGACGACGAGGCTCACGACATCTGGAATGAGCTCGCTGCAGGCGCTACCAGCAACGCGGCCCGGGTGCTGGACCCGGCGGAAAAGCGGCCTCCGCGCCGGGCCTGCCGCTTGCAAGTGGTGCAAACTTATAATCAACGGTCCGATGCAACAGCGCCAGCGCTGACTGCGCGCAAGCCCGATCAAGTCCGATCAAGGGGGAGCCGGATACCTTTCAGCCATTGAGTCCACACCTCGCCTATGACCACGCCTCACTTCACCGTTGCCGACATCCGCAAAAGCTTTCTTGACTTCTTCGCGTCCAAGGGCCACACCGTGGTGCCGTCCAGCTCGCTGGTGCCGGGCAACGACCCGACGCTGATGTTCACCAACTCGGGCATGGTGCAGTTCAAGGACGTGTTCCTGGGCACCGACAAGCGCAGCTACGTGCGTGCCGCGAGCGTGCAGGCCTGCCTGCGTGCCGGCGGCAAGCACAACGACCTGGAAAATGTCGGCTACACCGCGCGCCACCATACCTTCTTCGAGATGCTGGGCAACTGGAGCTTTGGCGACTACTTCAAGCGAGAATCGCTGAAATGGGCCTGGGAACTGCTGACCGACGTCTACAAATTGCCGGCCGACAAGCTGTGGGCTACCGTCTACATTGATGACGACGAGGCTTACGACATCTGGACCAAGGAGATTGGCCTGCCACCCGAACGCGTGGTGCGCATCGGCGACAACAAGGGCGCCAAGTACGCCAGCGACAACTTCTGGATGATGGCCGACACCGGCCCCTGCGGGCCGTGCAGCGAGATCTTTTACGACCACGGCCCCGAGATTGCCGGAGGCCCGCCGGGCTCGCCCGAGCAGGACGGCGACCGCTATATCGAGATCTGGAACAACGTGTTCATGCAGTTCGACATGCAGCCTGACGGTTCGGTCAAACCGCTGCCCGCACCCTGCGTGGACACGGGCATGGGGCTGGAGCGCCTCGCCGCCATCCTGCAGCATGTGCACAGCAACTATGAGATCGACGTTTTCGATGCGCTGATCAAGGCCGCCGCCCGCGAAACGGGTGAAAAGGACCTGAACAACAAGTCGCTGCGCGTGATTGCCGACCACATCCGCGCCACGGCGTTTCTGGTGAGCGACGGCGTCAACCCGTCCAACGAAGGCCGCGGCTATGTGCAGCGCCGCATCGTGCGCCGCGCCATCCGCCATGGCTACAAGCTGGGCAAGAAGACGCCGTTTTTTCACAAGCTGGTGGCCGACCTGGCCAGGCTGATGGGCGATGCCTATCCCAAGCTCAAGACCGACGAGGCGCGCATCACTGCCGTTCTCAAGGCCGAGGAGGAGCGCTTCTTCGAGACGCTGGAAATCGGCATGCAGATTCTGGACACGGCGCTCGCCGGGGGGGCCAGGGTATTGCCCGGCGATGTCGCCTTCAAGCTGCATGACACCTATGGCTTCCCGCTTGACTTGTCGGCCGACGTTTGCCGCGAGCGGGGCGTGGACGTGGACGAGGCCGGTTTCAACGCCGCCATGGACAGGCAGAAAAACCAGGCGCGCGCCGCCGGCAAGTTCAAGATGGACCGCGCGCTGGAATACGCCGGCAGCGGCAATACCTTCACCGGTTATGAGCGTCTGGAAGAAACCGCAAAAATCGTGGCGCTCTACGCGGACGGCGTGCCCGTTGCGGCGCTGACAGCGGGGCAAAGCGGCGTGGTGGTTTTGGACACCACCCCTTTCTATGCGGAAAGCGGCGGTCAGGTCGGCGACGAGGGCGAGCTGATCAGCGGCTCGGCACACTTTGCCGTGGGCGACACGCTCAAGATCAAGTCGGACGTGTATGGTCACCATGGTACGGTGGAGCAGGGCACGCTGAATGTCGGTGACCATGTCAACGCACGTGTCAATCTGGCCGTGCGCGCCGCCACCGTGCGCAACCATAGCGCCACCCACCTGATGCACAAGGCCTTGCGCGAAGTGCTGGGCGAGCATGTGCAGCAAAAGGGCAGCCTGGTGAATGCCGAGCGCACGCGCTTCGACTTTGCGCATAACGCACCCGTGACCGACGACCAGATTCGCGAGATCGAAGCGCGCGTCAACGCCGAGATCCTGTCCAACGTGGCAACCGACGCCAGCGTGATGGATATGGAAGCGGCGCAGAAAACCGGCGCCATGATGTTGTTTGGCGAGAAATACGGCGACAAGGTGCGCGTGCTGAGCATTGGCTCGAGCAAGGAGCTGTGCGGCGGCACCCACGTGACGCGTACGGGTGACATCGGCCTGTTCAAGATTGTGGCCGAGGGCGGTGTGGCCGCCGGGGTGCGCCGTGTCGAAGCCGTCACCGGCGAGAACGCGCTGGCTTACCTGCAGTCGCTCGAATCCACGGTTCAGGCCGCCGCTGGCTCGCTGAAGGCCAGCCCGACAGAGCTGCAAAACCGCATTGGCCAGGTGCTGGACCAGGTCAAGTCGCTGGAGAAAGAAATCGCCGCGCTCAAGGGCAAGCTGGCGTCGTCGCAGGGCGATGAGCTGATGGCGCAGGCCATCGACGTCAAGGGCCTGAAGGTTCTGGCAGCCCGGCTGGAAGGCGCCGATGCCAGGACGCTGCGCGAGACCATGGACAAGCTCAAGGACAAGCTCAAAACGGCCGTTATCGTGCTGGCGGCGGTGGAGGGCGACAAGGTCCAGATTGCCGCGGGCGTCACGCCTGACAGCGTGGGCAAGGTCAAGGCAGGAGAGCTCGTCAACTTTGTGGCCCAGCAAGTGGGAGGCAAGGGCGGCGGCAAGGCCGACATGGCCATGGCCGGCGGTACCGATGCTGCCAGGCTGGGCGACGCGCTGAAATCGGTGCAAGCCTGGGTGACTGAGCGCGTCTAAGCGCAGCTGACCGGGCCGGGGTTCAGGCAGCGGGGTGGCTCGCTATCTTATGGGTAGCTTGCTCCCCTTGCCATGAATGGGTTACAGGCCCATCACAAGCCAGTCACAGGCCATTTTTTGCAAAAACTGCCGAGCCTTAAACCGCTGCCCAGAACACGGCAAACCAGTGCTTCGGGTCGCTCCAGTGCTCCACATGCCTGAACCCGGCCTGGTGCAGCAGTGCCGTCATGCCCTGCAGCGTGTATTTGTAGGAATTTTCGGTGTGGATGCGCTCACCGGCGCTGAACCGGCGCGCATGACCCGGCCAGCGAACGGTCAGGTCGCAGCTTGCTTCCAGATGCATTTCAATGCGTGACTGGGCCATATCGAACAGTGCCACGTGCCGCCATTGGCGCACCTCAAAATCCGACTGCAGCAGTGTGTTGACGTTGAGCAGCAGGTTTTTATTGAAAGCCGCCGTCACGCCCAGCGCATCGTCGTAAGCAGCTTCCAGCGTGGCGGTGTCCTTGACCAGGTCAATCCCCAGCAGCAGACCGCGTGCCTTGCCCTGTGCGGGGTCGGCCATGTGCTGCAAAAACTGCAAAGCCTGATCCGGCGAGAAGTTGCCCAGGCTGGAGCCCGGGTAGAAAAATACCCGGTCGTGGCTTTGAACGGTGTCGGGCAAAGCCAGGGCGGCTGAAAAGTCCATGCCCAGCCCGACGATGTCCAGCGTGGGGAAACTGGTTTGCACCCGTTCGGCCGCAATCCGTAAAAAATCCACCGAAATATCCACCGGCACGTATTGATTTGGCTGCAAATGCGGAATCAATGCCATCCCCTTGGCGCAGTTGCCTGCGCCCAGGTCAATCAAGCACGGCTTGGTGATGCCAGCCTCAGCAAGGGCGCTGGCCATCAGCGTGTAAGACGCTTCAAAAATACCCGCCTCGGTACGGGTGGGGTAGTACTCGTCCAGCTCGGTGATGGCTTCAAACAGTTTGGAGCCCAGCGCGTTGTAGAAAAATTTGGGCGCAATACTGGCCGATGCCGCGCACAGCCCTGCGGTCAACTCCTGTGCCGTGCTGAGGCTTCGCCCCGGCTGCAGCTCGGCTTGACGGCCATAGAGGCTGTCGAGGTCGATGAACTGCGGGGACGCTGGCTGCAGCGCAAGCGACAGGTCGGGAGTGTTGAGTGGGAGCTTCAAAATCGGCTTCGATGCTGGAAATGACTATAGATTTGAAAGCGGTTTGGCTGCTGCGTTTGTAGGACTTAATCGCTTTGAGCGCAAGAGGGCGAGTCGCCCCAAGCCCTTTTTTATCAACCCGTGAGCGTGCTTTTCAGCGCGCAAAGGGTCAAACACCTGGGGCAACTGCGGCGGCATCGCGCAGGCATTGCGCCAGCTGGCTGACCATAGTCTGGCTGGCTTTTGCGGTTCGCTGGAGTATGCCGACCTCACGATAAAACGTGTGTTCTCCGAGCGAAATGGCCCGGACATTCCCGGGCAGCGGAAGATGGGCTTCGACCATCGGTATCAATGCCACGCCCAGGCCATTGGATACCAGCTGGATCAGGCCCTGAATCTCGTCGAGTTCGATCGATTCGTGCACGGGCAGCTGCATGTCGCGCAGAAACCGCTCGACCATGCGGCCCCCGAAAGACTTTCGTTCATAACGAAGAAAGGGGTGTTTCTGAATCAGCTTGCGCCAGTCATTGCCTCTCAGGGCGGCAGGCACGACCAGCATAAAAGGCTCATGGATCAGCGCCTCCCAGGTCAATTCGGGCAACATGCCGAACGGCGGCCGGATCGTGATGGCCACATCGATCTCCCCGGCGTCGAGCTGGTCCATCAGATGCATGGACACACCCGGCACGAGGTTCAGGCGCAGCTTGGGATACTTCTGCCGCATCGGCGCAAGCGCGCGAGGCAACAGCGAAGATTGAACCGAAGCGATGGCCCCGATGCGCAGCAGGCCATCGGCGCTGTCATCGTCAGGCAGGTCACCGAGTTTCGAGAACAGGGCAATGATCTCCTCGGCTCGCGCCAGCGTCGTGGCGCCGGCCGCGTTGAGCGTCGCAGCGCGCCGGGTGCGGTCAAAAAGCTCAAAGCCCAACGATTCCTCGAGGCGCTTGATCTGGCTGCTGACGGCGGACTGGGTCAGGCCAATACGCTCGCCCGCCGCAGCAAACGTACCGTGGCGGACAACCGCGATAAAGGTGCGTAGTTCTGTGATCACGTTCGAATCATCGATTATTTTGTTTCTCAGTGCAAATATATATCGCTTTTCATGATCAGTTAACGCTTCTACAGTGCAGACATCTTTTCAAACCCGCCTCAAAGGCCTCAACATGACGACACCCCAAGCTGCCAATCCACCGTTTCATCTTGCATTTCCCGTCCATGACATCGCCGTGGCGCGCCAGTTCTATGGCGACTTGCTGGGCTGCCCCGAAGGCCGCAGTTCGGTGGAATGGGTGGACTTCAACTTTTATGGCCACCAGATCGTGGCTCACCTCGCACCGGATGAATGCGGCCACAAACAAACGAGCGCGGTCGACGGTCATGAGGTTCCCGTGCGTCACTTCGGCGCGGTGCTGTCGATGTCGCAATGGCAGGCGCTGGCCGACAAACTCACCGCCGCGGCCACCCGCTTCGTGATCGAGCCCTATATCCGCTTCAAGGGCGAGCCTGGCGAGCAGGCCACCATGTTTTTTCTCGATCCGTCCGGCAATGCCCTGGAGTTCAAGGCCTTCGCGACGCTCGACAACCTGTTCGCCAAATAAAAATACGGGAGCCATTGATGACCAAAACCATGTCTTTCAAAGCCGCGGCCCTGGCCGCAGCGACGCTCGCGATCGCTTGCGCTCATGCCGAACCGGTGGACATCCTCAAAAAGATCAGGGAAACCGGAACCATCACCATGGGGGTGCGCGAGGCCTCGGGTGCGATGTCCTACTCGCTCGGCGACGGCCAGTATGCCGGCTTTCACCATGACGTCTGCAAAAGGGTTCTTGCCGATATCCAGAAACAGGCTGGCTTGAAAAAGCTTGATATCAAGTACCAGCTCGTCACGGCGCAAAACCGTATTCCGCTGGTGCAAAACGGCACCGTCGATATCGAGTGCGGGACAACGACCAACAACGCCACCAGGCAAAAAGATGTCGCCTTCGCACCCACGCTTTACATCGAGGAAGTGCGCATCGCGGTAAAAAGCAGTTCGGGCATCACCAGCATTGCCCAACTGGCGAATAAATCGGTCTCGACAACGTCGGGGGCTACGTCCGTCCAGTTGCTGCGCAAACATGAGCGTACCTCAGGCATTGATTTCAGGGAGTTGTTTGGCAAGGACAACAGTGAGGGCTTCCTGCTGCTCGAGAGCGGCCGTGCCGACGCTTTTGTTGCCGACGGCCAGATACTCGCGACCCTGATTTCGCAGTCCAAGCAGCCGGGCAACTACCGCATCCTGAACGAAGTGCTGAGCGTCGAACCGATTGCCATCATGCTGCCCAAGGATGACCCACTTTTTAAACAAGCGGTCGATGCCAGCATCAAGGCCCTGGCCAAAAGCGGCGAGGTTGCGGCGCTGTACGACAAATGGTTTGTGCAGGCGATTCCACCCAACAACACCCGGGTCGGGCTGCCGGCATCCACCTTGACCAAGGCGGCCTGGGCCAATCCGAGCGACAAGCCGCTCGAAGACTATGTGAAGAAATGAGATTGGCAAAACCTCATGCGGCCATTGGCTGCCGCGTTTGCAGGACTTTATCGCTTTGAAGGCAAGTGGTGAGCGGCTTTGTTACGCTCTGGGGACGCAATCTTCTTTTTTGGCGCTTTTTTGCCAAATTTGGTACCCGATTTTTCGTGACCCAGCCTGCCATGTCCACAGCCATCTTTTCCCGCCGCGTTTTTCTGCGAAGTACGCTGGCGGCCGCCGCCGGCGCGGCCCTTGTGCCTGTGGCCGATGCCCAGGGCCTCACCGGCCCGGCTTACGAGGTCAGCACATGGGCCGGCCCGGTGTCTGCGTTCAGCTTGCTGGACACCACCGGCAAAACCTGGCAATTGGCCGATTTGCGCGGCCGGGCGGTGCTGCTGAATTTCTGGGCCAGCTGGTGCGAGCCTTGCCGTGCCGAAATGCCAACGCTGCAACAGGTGGCCGACCTCTATGGCCCTGACAAGCTGCTGGTGCTGGCCATCAACTTCAAGGAACCCGCCGCACGCGCGATTCAGTTTGCCAAAACCACCGGGGTGACCATGCCGGTTTTGCTGGACAGCGACGGCCGGACGGCGCGCCAGTGGGGCGTGAAAGTGTTTCCCACCACCCTGATGCTGGACAGCCGGGGCCAGCCCCGGCTGCGCGTGCGGGGCGAGGTGGACTGGACCAGCAGCGCAGCCGAGAAGCTGATTGCCGGGCTGATGAAACCCTGATGCTGTCCGGGGTGACTCTTGTGGGTTGCCTTGTCTTTCGCGCCAGCGATAATTGGCAGGCTGCTCGCGCCTCTGGCCGAACTGGCCTGAACATCTCGGGGCACCTTTACCTGCCCCGATGCACGTTACCCTTTTTCATCCGGAGATCTCTTCATGACCACCGTACGCCGTACCTTCCTGAAAAATTCCGCCGCTGCCGCCATGGCCGCAGCGCTACCCAGCCTCAATTGTGCGCAAACGCCTGCGCAGCGCAGCCACTTTGCGCCGCAAAGCGGCGCCTGGCGCACCTTTGAAGTGACCACCCGGGTGGACATCCTCAAACCCCAGGGGGTGACCAAGGTCTGGCTGCCGGTTCCCTCGGTCAACAGCGACTACCAGCGTAGCTTTGAAAGCAGCTTTTCAAGCAACGGCACGACCGACCTGACCGACGACGGCAAGGACGGCGCCAAGATGTTGTATGCCGAGTTTGCAGAAGGCGAAGCCAGGCCTTTCATCGAGCTGACCAGCCGCGTGCAGACCCAGGGCCGCGCCGTGGACTGGTCGCAAAAAACCGCCAAGCCTGAAGACGCCGACACGCTGCGTTATTTCACGCGCCCCACCAAATTCCTGCCGACCGACGGCATCGTGCGCAAGACCGCACTCGATGCCACCAAGAGCGCCAAAACCGATGTTGAAAAAACCCGGCTGATTTACGACTGGATCGTGGCCAACACCTACCGCGATCCCAAGGTGCGCGGCTGCGGCGAAGGCGACATCAAGACCATGCTGGAGACGGGCAACCTGGGCGGCAAGTGCGCCGACCTGAACGCGCTGTTTGTTGGCCTGTGCCGCTCGGTGGGCATCCCCGCACGTGACGTGTATGGCATCCGCCTGGTGCCGTCGGCCTTTGGTTACAAGGAGCTGTCAGGCAACCCGGCCAGCCTGAAGGGCGCGCAGCACTGCCGCTCCGAGGCTTACCTGAAAGGCTATGGCTGGGTGGCGATGGACCCGGCCGACGTGGCTAAGGTCATGCGCCTGGAAACCGCCGACTGGATCAAAACCACGGTCAACCCGGTGGTGGCCCCGGTCAACAAGGCGCTGTTTGGCGGCTGGGAAGGCAATTGGATGGCCTACAACACCGCCCACGATCTGGCTTTGCCCCATTCCACGGGTGAGAAGCTCGGCTTTTTCATGTACCCGACGGCAGAAAACCCGGCCGGGCGCTTTGACTCGTATGCGCCGGATGATTTCAAGTACCAGATCACGGCCAAGGAAATCAGGGCTTGAGGCTGACTGGCTTGGGGCCCGAAATCGCTAATGTCAAATGGCTGCTCACACTGCGTCGACGACGCGCCCCGGATTGAGTATATGTCCCGGATCGAGCAGTTGCTTGAGTTGCCGCATGACATGGAGCTCTGCTGCGTCGCGGCTGTGGTGAAGAAAGGGCTTCTTCACCACACCGATGCCATGCTCAGCAGAGATGCTGCCGTCCGCGAGCCCTACAACCCGATAGACCAACTCCTCAAGGGCTTCGAGTTGGGTCGCGTCCGGGATCGGTCCGCTGATCAAATGCAGGTTGCCGTCGCCGAGATGTCCGAAAAAGAGATGCTGCTGAGTCGGGTACTTCTGCTCCAGCAACGAGCGCAACCGGCAGACCAAGTCGTCCATCTTGGGGATGGCAACGCTAACGTCGAATGCGGCACACGGGCGCAGATGCGATAGCAGTTCACTAATTCCTTCGCGAAATGCCCGGAGCTGCGTCGCCTGCTCGACGGACTGCGCCACGACTGCATCGGCCACCAGCCCGTTCTCTATCTCCGTTTCCAGGAAACGCTCGATGGCAGCAGTGCTCGCGTCAGAGTCGCCGCCGAGTGTTTCGATCAGTACATAGAGCGGATACGCATGGGTGAAGGGCGAAGTCTTGCGGATGGCCTTCGCGCTGGCTTCGAAGAAGTCGCTCCACATGAGTTCGAACGCCGACAGCTCTGGAAGTTTGCGCCTGGCCTCTCGCAGCAACTGCGTGGCGGCCGTGAAATCCTTGACCGCGCACAGCACCGTGCAACTGGACAGAGGCGCCGGCGCCAGCTTGAGAGACAAGCGGGTGATGATGCCGAGCGTCCCTTCTGTTCCAACGAACAGATGCTTCAAATCAAACCCCGCGTTATTCTTGATCACCCGGTCGAGCATGGTCAGCAGGGTTCCATCGGCCAGTGCGACTTCCAGTCCCAGCACCGATTCGCGCATCATGCCGTATCGCAGGACGCGATTGCCGCCTGCATTGGTAGCCGCATTGCCACCGAGCTGGCAGGAGCCGCGTGCACCCAGGTCGAGCGGAAAGAACCAGCCTTGCTGAGTGGCAGCTGCTTGCAGTTGCTCCAGCGTGACGCCTGCCTGGACCACCACGGTGCCGCCCACCGAATCGAAATCCTCGACGGCGTTCAGGCGTTGCAGGGACAGGATGATCTCGCCGTTCTGCGGGTTTGCACCACCGGCCAGCCCCGTCAAGCCACCCTGGACGCAGAGCGGCTGACCCAAGCGCATGCAGATGCGCACCGCTTGAGCCACTTGTGCCGGTGTGCGGGGCAGCACCAACGCAGCCGGCACAAACGCCGATGCACCACTCCAGTCCACAGTCTGGCGCTCAAGCACGGCAGCTCCCGTCAGTACGCAGTCTGCACCGAGTTCGGCGATCAGCGCAGCAATGGCATCAGCGCCCGTAAGCTGGTGGCGATGTTCTTGTTGCGCGTGGATTTTTGGGGGTGTGTTCATGGCTTTTGAGAGAGTTGCTATGGGTGTTGTCAGGGCTGAACGTAGGCGGTCTTGACCGTGGTGTAGAACTCCGCCGCGTAGCGCCCCTGCTCCCGCGAGCCGTGGCTGGATCCCTTGCGCCCGCCAAAGGGCACATGGGGATCGACGCCCGCGGTCGGGGCATTCACCATCACCATGCCGGCCTGCAGATGGCGCTTGAAGTGCGCGGCATGCCGCAGCGAGGTGGTGCACACCCCTGCCGACAGGCCGAACCCGGTGTCGTTGGCCACCGCCAGGGCTTCTTCGGCATCCCTGACCCGGATGACGCTGGCCACCGGGCCAAATATCTCTTCGCGGTTCAGGCGCATCGCGTTGCTGGTTTCCGTGAACAGCGTGGGCTGCAGGTAATGTCCGGGCTCGCCCTGGGCATTGACTTCAAACGCCGCGCCGCCAAAAGCCAGCTGCGCGCCTTCGTCCCGGCCAATGGCGATGTAGGCCAGGTCCTGCGCCAACTGGCCGGCGTCGACCACGGGGCCGATGTGCGTGGCGCTGCGGCGGGCATTGCCCACCACCAGGCCGCGCAGCCTGTCCAGCATGGCGCTGACAAAGCGGTCGTGTATGCCCCGGGTTACCACCAGGCGCGAGGAAGCAGTGCAGCGCTGGCCAGTGGAGTAGAACGCGCCGTTGATGGCGGCATTGACCGCCACGTCCAGATCGGCATCGTCCAGCACCACCAGCGGGTTCTTGCCCCCCATTTCCAGCTGAAACTTGGCCATGGGGCCTTTGCGGCCCACACAGGCTTGGGCCACCTTGCGCCCCGTGGCTTCGGAACCGGTGAAGGTCACGGCAGCCACGCGCGCATCGTTGAGCAAGACGTCCCCGATGTCGCGGCCCCGGCCCATGACCAGGTTGAAGGTGCCGGCTGGCAGCCCGGCCCGACTCAGTATCTCGGCCAGCGCCCAAGCACTGGCCGGCACCAGTTCGGCCGGTTTGAAGACCACAGTATTGCCATAGGCCAGTGCCGGAGCGATTTTCCAGGCCGGAATGGCGATGGGGAAGTTCCACGGCGTGATGATGCCCACCACCCCTACCGGTTCGCGGGTCACCTCCACTGTCATGCCCGGCCGCACCGAGGGCAGCAGCTCGCCGCCGGGGCGCAGTACTTCGCCGGCGAAGTACCTGAAGATGTGGCCGGCGCGCACCACCTCGCCGATCGCCTCGGCCAGGGTCTTGCCTTCCTCGCGGGCCAGCAGGTCACCCAGTTCGGTGCGGCGCGCCAGGATTTCAATGCCCACGGCCTCCAGCGCCTCGGCGCGCTGTTGTACAGGAAAGGCGGCCCAGGCGGGAGCAGCCGCATGTGCGGCCGCAATCGCCATTTCGGCCTGCGCGGGGGTGGCGCGGGCGCAGCTGCCGATCACGTCGCGCGTGTCGCTGGGGTTGATGTTGTCGGCGGCGTCTGTGCCTTCCAGCCATTCGCCGGCGATGAAATTGCGTTGCATGCTGTGGTCTCCGGGTCAGGCTGAGGCTTCGGGGTACAGGCCATGCACGCGGCCAAACAGGCGTGTGAGGCCTAACAGCGCGTTGATGTTTGGCATCGGCTGCCCGAGACGCTGCCCCATCTCCTGCACGGCGGCAACGATGCTGTCAAGCTCGATGGAGCGGCCGGCTTGCACATCCTGCAGCATGGAGCTCTTGAAGACGCCGAGCCTGGCTGTCACCGCATGCCGGTCCTCGGGACTTTGCTCGACCTTGCAGCCGATTCGCTCGCCGATGGCGGCGGCCTCGCGCATGGCGCCGGAGCAGAAGTCGCGCACCAGCGGGTCGGCCAGCACCCGGTCTATGGTCGCGCCGGTGATGGCCGACACCGGGTTCATGGTCATGTTGCCCCAGAGCTTGTACCAGATGTCATAGCGCACCTTGGCCGAATGCGTGACATCGAAACCGGCCTGTGCCAGCAGATCGGCCACGCGCTGCACGCGTTCGGACTTGCCACCCGCGATCTCGCCGATGATGAGCCCTTGTCCCATCTTGTGTTGCACCAGCCCTGGCTCTGGCGTGGAGGTGCTCGCATGCACGACACACCCGACGACGTGGCGCTGCGGGATAGCCGCCGCGATCAGGCCGCCCGGGTCCACGCTTTCCAGTGGTGCCTCGTCGAGCGCCGGCACGCCTTGACCGAACCACCAGGGCACGCCGTTCATGGTCGGCAGCACGATGGTGTCGGGCCCCAGCAGCGGCGCGATGCTTTGCGCCACGGCGCCAAGCGCCGGCCCCTTGACCGCGATGACCACCAGGTCTTGCACCCCCAGCTCACTGGCCTTGTCCGAGGCTTGGGCCGGGGCTTGCAGGAGGGCTTCGCCTTGCCTGAGCCGCCAGCCGTGTTCGCGCAGCGCCGCCAGCGTGGTGCCGCGCGCAATGACGCTGACTTGCGCACGTCCGGCGGCCGCCAGCCGTGTGCCGATAAAGCCGCCTATGGCGCCGGCGCCCACAATGGCTACTTTCATGTCTTCACTCCCTTCACTCCCTTCATTTCCTTTGCCGCAGCCGCATAGTTCTCCTTGAAGCGCTCGGGCACCCGCTCATCAAAACCAAAGGCCACGCGTCGTACTTCAGGGCTATCGGTGGGCTGATGTCCCACACCCAGGGCCGATGCACGTGGCGCGGGAATCGCCACCACCGTGCCGGCCAGACGGCCCAGCCCGGTGATCTCGCACTCCACCAGATCGCCGGGATCGACCGAGCGCGAGTGGCAGGGTGTCCCCATCAGGATCACGTCGCCCGGCAGCAGGGTGATGTGGCGGGCGATGTCGGCAATCACGTAGTGCGACCCCCAGATGGTCTCGTCGCCGATGTGGGCTTCCTGCACCACCAGGCCGTTGCGGTAGGTGCGCAGGGTCTGCTCGAACAGGTTGACTCCGCGCACGATGCCGGGCCCGATCGGCAGCAAGGTGTCCGCGCCCTTGACGCGCAGCATGCTGCCCTGGTCGGTGTCGCGGTAGTTTTGCAGGCCCATGTCCAGCGCCGGGCAAAAGCCCTCGATGTAGTCCCAGGCCTCGTCGGGCAGCACGTTGCGGCAGGTTTTGCCGATCACCACGGCGTACTCGCCCTCGTAGTTCAAGTACAGGCTGTCGGCCGGCTTCAAAATTTCGCAGCCATGGCCGTTGATCGAGGTCGACGGCTTGGTGAAGTAGGTCGGCGTCTCGGTCGGCTTGGGCTGCTTGCGCGTCTCGAAGCTGCGCGAGCTGTAGGAAATGTGCACGGCGATGATTTTGCTGGGCGACACCGGCGGCAGGTGCTGCACCGTGGCGGGGTCGACCACGCGGCTGTCGTCCAGCCGCAGCAGGCCTTGCTCGGCACCGTCTTCGATGATCGTGCCCCAGTAGGCACTGCCGCCCACCAGCACGCGGCGGCGCTCTACGCGCGGGCCGCGCATCACGGCCGGGAGTTCTTTCAGGGGGAATTCAAAGTTCATGCTGCCTCCTGGCCAAACCAGATATGGATATTCCCTGTGCCGCGGGCGTTTTCGTAGGCCGACAAAGGCTCGCCCTTGGCCCGGCAGGCCGCCCCGCCCATGGCGCCCAGCATCTGCAGGTAGTGCGCACCAAAAGCCTCCCACGGTTTTTTTCGGTACTCGTCGTCCCAGCGCTCCAGCACGCTGTCGTGGCGGCCTTGCTCCATCAACGCGATGGCCCCCTTGTCGCTGGCGATGTTCTCGGGCCGCGAGACATTGCTCTCGTGGAAGATGCGCGGGTGGTTCGGCTTCCAGTCGATGGGGTTGAATTTGTGGCTCAGGGCGCCGGAGGCCAGCAAGACCACCTTCAGGTCGCTGCGGCGCACGGCTTCGCCGATGGCCTCGCCCGATTTCAGGAAGTGCTTCCAGTCGCAGTTCTGGCAGGAGCTGACGGTCACCACCGGAATATCGGCCAGCTCGAGTCGCAGGTGCTTGACCAGGTTGATGGTGGCGTATTGCTTGCCCAGCTCGGGGTGGTTGATGACGCGGTTGTAGCCGCCTTGCTCGCGCGATACGGCTTCAATCGCCAGCGCCAGCTCGGGGTGGCCGCGGTAGTCGTAGGGCACGCCGTGCAGATACCAGGGCATTTCGTCCGAGATGTAGTTGCCCTGGTAGCGCGCCGCGCCGTCCACCATGTGGTAGCCGGTGGTGAACCAGTGGCTGTCAAAGACCACCACCACGTCGGGCCGGGCCGCCGCGATTTTCTCGCGCAGCCGGGCATAGCCGGGGATGAGGTCCGAATCCGAGCCCGCGCCCTGCAGCACGCGAAACTCTTCGCACTGCATCAGGCCGGGGTGGTGTGAAACCAGGGCTGCGCCCACAATGTGTCCCATATTTACTCCTTATTTGATAGCTACTGGTGCAGGCAGAGCCTGCGTTAGCGGGTGTTTTTGTATTAAAAATTTATCAACGGTGGCTGAAACTGGCGCGGAAGGGCTTTTTCGGCACCACCACGTCCTTGATGTCGCAGAAGAATTCAAAGCTCCAGTTGCCGCCCTCGCGGCCAATGCCTGAGCGCTTGATGCCGCCGAACGGCGCGGCCAGGTCACGGATGCCGAAGCTGTTGACCCAGATGAAGCCGGTGCGCACCTGCTGCGCAATCGCCGTGGCGTGTTCGGTCTCGCCGTAGCAGACGCCGCCCAGGCCGTAGTCGGTGCCGTTGGCCAGCTCGATCAGTTCCGCATCGCTGTCGAAGGTCTGCAGCGTGAGCACCGGGCCGAACACTTCGTTCTGCACGATCTCGCTGTCTTGCCGCACATTCGTCAACATGGTGGGTTGGTAATACTGGGCGCCGAAGGGATGCGGCGCGCCGCCCCACAGCAGCTCGGCGCCGTCGGCCAGCGCGCGCTGCACAAAACCCTGCACGCGATCCACTTGGCGCGGATGGATGATGGGGCCGACCTCGGTGGCGGCATCGCGCGGATCGCCCACGTTGAGTTTCTCCACGTAGCCACGCATGGCGGCCACAAAGGCGTCGCGGATCTTGCTGTGCACCAGAAAGCGCGTGCCCGCCAAACACACTTGCCCGGCGTTGCGGTACATCAGCGCGCCGGTGGCGGCGGCGTTGTCGATGTCGGCGTCGGCCAGCACGATGAAGGGCGACTTGCCGCCCAGCTCCAGGCTGCAGGGCACGAGGTTCGCGCCGGCCGCCTGCGCAATTCGTTTGGCGGTAGGCACCGAACCGGTGAAGGACACGCGTGCCAGGCGCGGGTCGCTGACCAGCTTGGCGCCGGTGCTCGCACCGCTGCCCTGCACGATGTTGAACACGCCCGGCGGCAGGCCAGCGGCGTGGGCGCAGTCGGCCAGCAGGCTGCTGGTCAGCGGTGCCCATTCGGGTGGTTTGACGATCACCGTGTTGCCCGCCGCCAGCGCCGGGCCGAGCTTCCAGGTGGCCAGCATCAGCGGTGCGTTCCAGGGCGTGATGATGACGACCACGCCGGCCGGGTCGTGACGCACGATGTGCTGCGCCTGTTCGGTGTCGATGGGATGGTCTTGCAAGGTGAGCGCGTGCTCGGCAAACCAGCTGATGTTGAGCATGGCGCGCGGCACCACGCCGTGCGCCATGCGCGACAGCAGCACGCCGGCGTCGGTCGATTCGAGCTGGCAGAAGGCCTCGGCACGCTTGCCAATCTCGGCGGCGAAGCGGTCCAGGTAGGGCTTGCGTTCGGCAGCGCTCAGGGCCGACCAGGCCGGGAAGGCTTTTTGCGCCGCTTGAATCGCTGCGTCCACATGCGCCGGCGTGCCTTCCGATATCTGGCCCAGCAGGCTTTGGTCGATCGGGCTGCGCAGGTCGAACAGCAGGTCGGAGGCGACGCGCTGGCCATTGATGTAGTGGTGCGGCGAGACGCTGTGGCCCGCTACGGTGAGGGTTTCTGTGGACACGGTTTACTCCTGAATTAATAGCTGCTTGCGCAGGCTGGATGTGCGGTAAAGGCCGATTTCATTCATATTTCAGCACCTTGCCGGGGTTCATCAGCCCCTGCGGGTCCAGCGCCTGCTTGATGCGGCGCATCAGCTGCAGCTCCAGCGGCGACTTGTAGCGCGCCGACTCGTCGCGGCGCAGCACGCCCAAGCCGTGCTCGGCCGAGATTGATCCGTCGAACGCGTGTACCGCGTCGTGCACCAACTGGTTCAACGGGCCTTCGAGTGCCAGAAATTCGGCTACCTGTTCCGGTCCGCTGCCAGGCAGCGGCGAGACGTTGTAATGCAGGTTGCCGTCGCCCAGATGGCCGAAAGTGACCTGGCGCACCTGGGGGAACCGGGCGGCGATCAGCGCATCGGTGCTGGCGATGAAGGTCGGGATGCGCGAGATCGGCAGCGCAATGTCGTGCTTGATGGTTTTGCCTTCGGCCCCTTGCGCTTCCGAGATGTTCTCGCGCAGCGCCCACAGGGCCTCGAACTGGGCCAGGCTCGTGGAAAGCGCGGCATCGCTCACCCATTCGCTTTCCATGGCGCATTCCAGCAGGCCTTCCATGGCTTGTGCGGCCTGTGTTTCGTCCGTGGTGGCAGACAGTTCCAGCAGCGCATACCAGGGCGAAGCCTCTGCCAGCGGGCGGCGCGTGCCGGGGATGTGCTGCAGCACCAGCTCAACGCAGGTGTCGCTGAGGATTTCAAATGCCGTCAGGCCCGCGTCGAGGCGCGCTTGCGCCAGGGTCAGCAGATTCAAGGCTTCCTGCGGACTGGGTACGGCCACCAACGCCACCACCTGTGCGGCAGGCAACGGGAACAGCTTGAGCGCCACGGCGGTGATCACCCCCAGCGTGCCCTCCGAGCCGATGTAGAGGTCGCGCAGGTCGTAGCCGGTGTTGTCCTTGCGCAGCGTGCGCAGGCCATTCCACAGTTCGCCTTCCGCCGTGACCACTTCCAGCCCCAGGCACAGCTCGCGGGCATTGCCGTAGCGCAGCACCTGCACACCGCCGGCGTTGGTGGCCAGATTGCCGCCTATGGTGCAAGTACCTTCGGCCGCCAGGCTCAGCGGGAACAAGCGCCCGGCTTCTTTCGCCGCTTCCTGCACCTGCAGCAAGGTCACGCCGGCTTCGACCACGATGGTGTTGTTCAGCGGATCGATGGCGCGGATTTTGTTGAGGCGCGTGAGCGATAGCAACACCGGCAAGGGCTGGGGCAGGGCCTCCGGAACCGAGCCGCCTGACAAGCCCGTGTTGCCGCCCTGCGGCACCACCGGCACACGGTGGGCATGGCACCAGGCGACGACGTTCGCCACCTCTGCGGCATTGTCGGGCTGCGCCACGGCCAGCGCCTGGCCGGTCCACTTGCCGCGAAAGTCGGTCAAAAAGGGCGCAGCGTCAACACCGGTGAGCAGGCGGCCACGAAAGGCGGCGCGAAGGGAATCCAGCAGCATGTCAGTACACCCCGCTACTGGAGGCCGGTGCGGACACCGCGGTTTTGAATTGCGCCGCCAGCGCTGCGGTGGCGCGCACCAGGAGCGTGGTGTCCACGCCAACTGCGATAAAGCGCGCCCCCAGGTCGAGGTAATGCCGGGCCAGCGCTTCGTCGGCACACAGAATGCCGGGTGCCTTGCCGGCGCGCAGGATGCAGCCAATGGCCTGGTCGATGGCAGCCCGCACCTCGGGGTGCGCGGGCTGGCCCAGGTAGCCCATGGAGGCGGACAAATCCGCCGGGCCGATGAACACGCCATCCACCCCGTCTACCGCCGCAATCGCCTCGATGTTCTGCAAGGCGGCCAAGGACTCGACCTGCACCAGCAGACAGACGCGCTCATTGGCTTCATGCAGATAGTTGGGGTAGCGCGACCAGCGCGCCGAGCGGGCGATGGCGCTGCCGACGCCGCGCACGCCCTGCGGCGGGTAGCGCATGGCGCGCACCAGCGCGGCGGCCTGTTCGGCTGACTCGACCATGGGCACCAGCACGGTGGTCGCGCCGATGTCCAGCACCTGCTTGATCAGCGCCGCGTCGCCGTACGGCACACGCACCACCGGATGCGTTGGGTAGGCCGCCACGCTTTGCAATGCACCGAGCAGGCTGCGCAGGTCGTTGGGCGCGTGCTCGCCGTCGAGCAGCAGCCAGTCGAAGCCGCTGCCGGCGCAGATTTCGGCCGCATAGGGGTCGGCCAGGGCCTGCCACAGGCCGATTTGAACTTCGCCCCAGGCCAAGGCTTGTTTGAATAGATTGTCAGGAGTTTGCATGGGTTGCTGCCTTACATGAAGCGAAAGGAGATCGCACCCAGCGGGCCGTAATCGGCGTGGAAGGTGTCGCCCGCCGCCCCGGCCACCGGGCGGGTGAAGGAGCCGCCCAGCACCACCTCGCCGGCGGCCAGACCTTCGCCATGAAGCGCCAATTTGTTGGCCAGCCAGGCGACGCCGTTGGCCGGGTGGTTCAGCACGGCGGCGGCCAGGCCGCTTTCTTCGATCACGCCGTTTTTGTAGAGCAGGGCGCCGCTCCAGCGCAGGTCGACCGCATCGGGTTTGACCGGACGGCCGCCCATCACGATGCCGGCATTGGCGGCGTTGTCGGCAATGGTGTCCAGCACCTTGCGCGGCGCCTTGGTGACGCGGTCGAGCTGCTCGATGCGGGCGTCGATGATCTCCAGCGCGGGCACCACGTAGTCGGTGGCGGCCAGCACCTCAAAAATCGTCACGTTCGGGCCGCGCAGGTCCTTACCCAGGATGAAGGCCAGCTCGACCTCGACGCGCGGCAGGATGAAGCGCTGCACCGGGATGTCGGCGCCCTCGGGGAACAGCATGTCATCAAGCATGGCGCCGTAATCGGGCTCGGTGATCTGCGACGAAATCTGCATGGCGCGCGAGGTCAGGCCGATCTTGTGGCCCAGTATCTTGCGGCCCGCGTCCCGCTTGATCTGCACCCAGGCGCGCTGGATGGCGTAGCTGTCGGCCATCTCCATGCCGGGGTAGCGTTTGGAGAAATGCTCGACCTGCACGCGGGTCTTTTCCGCCTGGTGCAGTTCGCGCGCCAGGGCCTGGTGGATGTCGGGGGTCAGCATGCCGGTGTCTCCTTGCTTGTCTTGGGTGAGCCCGGGCTAGGATTCGGCGGTGAAACCGATCGCCTTCACGATCGGGCCCCACTTCTCGGTGTCGGCCTTGAGCATGGCGGCCAGTTCCGCCGGACTGGACGACCGGGCTTCCAGGCCCATGGCGGCCAGGCCCTCGATCACTTCCTTGTTGGCCAGGGCCGTGCGAATGGCGGCATTGGCGCGTGCCACCACGTCCGCGGGCGCTTTGCCCGGCAGGTAAAAACCAAACCATTCACCGAAGACCAGGTCCTTGAGCCCTTGTTCCACCAAGGTGCTGGTGCCGGGCGTGAATTTATTGCGGCTGACCCCCGAGGTGGCCAGCAGGCGGACCTTGCCACCGCTCAAATGCGGCAAGAACTCGCCCACCGGCGCCGACACGGCGGCGATCTGCCCACCCATCATGTCGAGGATGGCGGGCTGCGAACCGCGGAAACCGATGTGCTGCAAGTTGACCTTGCCGGCCCGGCCGATCAGCTCGCCCACGAAATGCGGCACCGAGCCCGGCGCTGGCGAGCCGAAGTTGGCGCTGGCGGGGTGGGCTTTGCACCACTCCAGGAATTCGGGGACGGTCTTGACCGATGCCGGAACTTGGGGGCCCACGGCGAAACCCATGTCGAACACCACGCCCAGCGATACGGGCGTCAAGTCAGCGACTGGGTCGTACTGCAGCTTTCTGTAGGTGTGCGGGTAGATGCCCAGCATCGACATCGGCGTTGCCAGCAAGGTGGCGCCGTCCGGAGCTGAGGCTTTCAGCGCCAATATGGCGATCTGCCCGCCCGCACCGGTGCGGGTGTCGACGACCGCCGCCTTGGCGTAGCCGCTGGTCAACTGGGCGGCGGCCCGGCGGGCCAGCGTGTCCACCGTGCCGCCGGCCGCGAAGCCTGTCAGGATTTTCGCGGTTTCGATGGCTTGCGCCCGGCTGACCAGGGGCAGGCTGCCGGCGGCGGTGGCCAGGGCGAGGTGCAACAGTTCGCGGCGAGAAGTTTTCATGGGAGGTCTCCTTATATCTTTCAAATAGTTCAAACTTCAGTGGTCAGGACATGGTTGAGAGTCTTGATTGCTGAACCGGTTGACTCACCGCTGTGCAGCCTGTGTCTCCTGCGAGCCCGAGCTCGAATGACAGCCCAGGGCGCACGGTGGTGGTCTCTTTGTTCTGCTGCATCCCGAATGGTTGACCGAACACATTTCGTATTCATAAGGCTGGGAGCCGGAGAACTGCTATGAGTGAACCTGTTTACGTA
>NZ_JBFUJT010000029.1:0-75996 GCF_056401235.1 Polaromonas sp. P4_F9
GCGGCATGGATACGAACCGCATGGGTGCAAGACAAGACTTGACGGCTCCCGATTAGACCATTCGGGTTTATCCCCATGAAACAGTTGACCACAAATACTTGCTTACATGCAAGTAAGTTTGGTAGACTCCCCATTGCCTGCGCTGGAAAACGCCGGCATTTCCCTTACATCACCAAGGATATCTATGTCGAACTTTTCCTCTGGCCTCAGCTGGACGCGCTGCGCGCCTGAAATCGGTTCCGTTTTTACCAACCATGGCGTAACAAAGCGCCTCGACCTGGAGATTTAAAATGCACCTGAAGTTGCCCCAACTGCTGAGCAAAGTTTTGCCTGTATTGGCATTGAGCTTTGTGGCTTTGACCTCCGTATCTACATCCGCGCAAACCAGTGAAAGCTACTGGCAAGGTGTGCAGAAAGCTGGCGTCCTGCGTTGTGGCGCAGCGGTGGCGCCACCGTATGTGATCCGCAACCCCGCTACCGGTGAGTATTCGGGCTTCTTCGCCGATATGTGCAAGGACTTTGCTGCGGTGTTGAAAGTCAAGCCCCAGTTTGTCGATACGACGTGGGACAACATTGTGGCGGGACTTCAATCCGGCAAGTGGGACATGGCAATGGGTCTCAACCGCACACCACTCCGGGCCATGGCCATCAACTTTTCTGTCGCGGTCGTGCAGACCGAAATCACCTTCGTCTACAACAAGACCAACAAGAAGATCCCCGCTTCACTGAAGTCCGTTGCCGACATCGACAAGCCCGGTGTGACCCTTGCCGTCATGTCCGGTAGCGCGCAAGAAAAGGCCCTCACCGGCGCTGTGACCAAGGCCACCATCTTGCGCCTGCCCACCAATGACGAAACACGTCTGGCACTGACTGCAAAACGTGCGGACATGGTGGTCGATGCCGATGACAGCAATCTGCTGCTCGTGCAGAGCAACCCGGATTGGGCCGTGGCGTTCAACCCTAAGCCAGCGCTGACCAAGCAAGGCGTGGCCTTCGGCCTGCCAAAGCAGCTGAGCTACAGCGACATCGAAGCCGTGAACATCTTTGTCGAGGAAAAGATCGCCACTGGTGCTGTCGATGGTTACATCAAGAAAGCTGTGGGCGAGCTGATGAAGGCTTCCAAGTAATTTTTCCTATGCCCTGGCGCAAGCCAGGGCAGCGCAGACTTAAAAACCGCAATACATCACGATGACCATGCAAACTTCATCAGCCCTCGTTTCCGTGTTGGGCCTTTACAAGAACTACGGACCGAACATCCAGGTACTCAAAGGCCTGAACATCGAAATGCGGGCAGGAGAGCGCCTCGTCATCATCGGTCCGAGCGGTGGCGGCAAAAGCACCTTGCTGCGCGTGATGATGGGCCTGGAGCAAATCGATCGCGGCAGCATCACCTTTGACGGCAAGCCTTACATCAGCGCCGACGGCAGCGGCAAGCCGACGAATATCGAACTGAAAACACGCCGGAAAATCGGGATGGTGTTCCAGCACTACACGCTATTCCCACATCTGAGTGTTCTGGAAAATATGATTCTTGCGCCTTGCAAAGTCAAAGGAGAGTCGAAAAAATCGGCGTCGGATCGGGCCAAGGATCTGCTGACCAGGTTCGGTCTAGGCAACAAGGTAAACGCCTATCCCTCACAACTTTCGGGCGGCCAAAAGCAGCGCGTGGCAATCGCGCGCGCTCTGATGCTGGACCCGAAGCTCATGCTGTTTGATGAAGTGACCTCCGCGCTCGATCCTGAGTTGGTCGGCGAGGTGGAACAGGTGATTTTGCAACTAGCAAAGCAAGACATGCCCATGATGATCGTGACGCACGACATGTGGTTCGCTAAAAACATTGCTTCTCGGGTGATCTTCTGCGCCGGCGGCGAGGTGGTCGAAGACGGCCCACCAGAACAGGTTTTGGGCAACTCCAAGGAGGAGCGCACAGTCGAGTTTCTGAACCGTGTTTTCCACCTGAGCCATTGAGGCAAGACATGGAATACAGATTCGACTTTTTCTCGGTGTTCAGGGACATGGATCCCCTGGTCAACGGGTTGATCATTTCCCTGCAGCTGACGGCGGCCGCCAACATCATCGGGCTGACCTTCGGATTCGCACTTGCGCTGATGGTTTTGAGCAAGTGGGCGATCGTTCGTTTTCCGAGCATGCTGTTCATCGAATTTTTCAGGTGCACGCCGGCCATCGTGCAGCTGATCTGGTTCTTTTACTGCGTGCCGATTATTTTCGACGTTTATCTCGACGCGATCACCATGGGGATACTGGCGCTCGGGTGCAACGTCGCCGCCTTCAACGCGGAGGCTTATCGGGCATCCATTCAGTCGGTTCCCCGCGAACAGCTGGATGCCGGCGTCGCACTGGGCCTCAACCATTGGCAGCGGATCAGATGCATCGTCCTGCCGACTGCCATCAGATCGTCGATACCGGTGCTGGCGACCAATGCGGTTGTGATTTTCCAGCAATCCTCGCTGGTGGCCATCGTCGCCATCCAGGACCTGATGTACGCCGGGAAATCCTTGGCGACGCAAACGTACAGACCAATCGAGACCTTCACCTTGGTAGCCGTCATTTACTTTTTGGTCTCCTTTCCCATTACGCAAGCCGTGGAGTACTACACCCGGCGCCGCGAATCAATGACCGGCTGAACTGGAACTAATCATGGAACTTGATTTCTCGGTCGTCTTCCGTTTCAAGGAAGCCCTCGCCACAGGCCTCTTGCTCACCGTTCAGCTCACGTTGATCTGCATCGTGTTGGGATGTACCTTGGGGTTCATCACCGGACTGGCAAGGAGTTCGAAGAGCCGGATCGCTCGCACGATCGCCAGCGTCTACGTGGAATTTTTCCGCGGGACACCCGTCCTCATTCAGCTGTTCTGGGTGTTTTTCTGCCTCCCATTGCTTTTGAAGGTCGAACTCAGCAATCYGACGTCCGGCGTGCTGACCCTGACCCTCTACATGGGGGCGATCAGCAGTGAAACCTTCCGGGCATCGCTCAAGATGATCGGCAAGGAACAATATGACGCCTGTGTCGCACTGGGCCTTTCCCGGTGGACGCAGACCATCAGTGTTGTGTTGCCCCAAGCCCTGTTGCGCGCCGCGCCGGTGTTGTTGTCCAACTGTGTGAGCCTGTTCAAGGAAAGTGCCCTGGTGTCAGCGGTGGGCCTGGCAGACCTCATGTATGTCGGACAGAACATTTCTAACAACACGGCCCATCCGGTGGAACTGCTGACCGCGGTCGCGGTGATTTACTTTGTCATTGCGTTTCCCCTGACCCGGGCTGTCACTCGGATCGAGCGCCGGATGCTGACCAAGCTCGCTGTGTGACTTTTTCAATTTCTACCCATTTCCTTAAAAAGAAAAACCACGAGCGAAATCCTCTGCGTCGTCACCGCAGCGTTTGAGATGACAGATTAGGAAGGAAATCAAGTGAACACAAGTGGAAACGGCGCTGCACCAATAGCCGTTGTAGGCGCCGGCATCATAGGTGTGAGCATGGCTTACGAACTCAAGCGGAGGGGGAAATCCGTCCTCTTGGTGGACGGAAATCCGCCCGGCATGGGGGCCTCCTATGGGAACATGGCGAACATCGGCCTCACGGAGTTCATGCCGGCCTCGAGACCTTCCGTCTGGGCCCGTATTCCTGGCTGGCTGCTGGATCCTGAAGGGCCCGTGCGGGTGCGCCCGGGCTACCTGCCCAAACTCATCCCCTGGTTCTTACGCTTTTTAATGGCCAGCCGCCCGGGCAAAGTGCGGGAGCTCGAGGCCCAGGGTGCGGCCCTGTGCAATCGCGTATACGAAGACCTCATGCCCATGCTGGAGTCCGCGGGTCTTTCCCACATGCTGAGCCAAGATGGTTGCCTCAGTCTGTACGCCAACCGTGCGGAGTTGGATGCCGACCGGGAGCACCTGGAGGTGATACAACGTTTCGGTTTTGCGAATCGGTTGCTTAGCGGGTCGGACATCCGGCAGCTGGAGCCAGCCTTATCGGAAAAAATCGAATACGCGGTTTTGTTTCCCCAGAACCGGAATATCAGCAACCCCCATCTGCTGGTCAAAGCGCTCTTCGATCGCTTCATGACCATGGGCGGGCAATTTGTGCAGAGCCATGTGCAATCGCTCGAACGCAGCGACGCTGCAGTAACCCATATCCAAACCACGCTTGGTCAGCGTCTGGAGGTGTCACAAGTCGTATTGTGTGCCGGTGCCCGTACCGGCGCGTTGTGCCGATCGATCGGGGACTTCATTCCTCTGGAGACCGAGCGTGGCTACCACACCCAGATCATGGCGCCTGGCATCGAAATGCGTCACTCCATCATTTGGCCCGCCAAGGCCTTCATGGTGACACCGACAGCAGGTGGCATCCGCGTCGGCGGGACCGTAGAGATGGCCGGCCTGGAGGCGGCGCCCGACTACCGACGAGCCAAGGTCCTGGTCAGACACGCTCAGCAGGCCCTACCCGGACTCCAGTCCGAGAAGATCTCCGAATGGATGGGCCACAGACCCGCCTTGCCCGATACGGTACCTGTCATAGGACCGTCAAAAACAACCCGAGGTGTTTATGTCGCCACTGGACACGGTCATCTGGGCCTGACCTTTGCGGCCACCACCGCGCGGCTCATGGCGGACATGGTGACGGGTCAGCCCACCCCAATTGACATGCACCCCTATCGCTTGGATAGATTTTGAAAGCTAACTGACCATGGAAACGCTAAAACAAATGAACAGCAATCTCAACCTACATTGGACGGACTCCATCAAGCTTGTCCAGGTGCACTGCCAAGGCGAAATCGGAAAGGTTATTTTCGGCGGTGCCCCAGAAATTCCAGGGGAGTCGGTGGCCGACAAAATGGACTATATCAACAATGTGGATGACTCCTTGCGTCGTTTTGTGACCCTGGAGCCACGTGCATGCGTTCAGATGTCCGTGAACCTGTTGCTGCCGCCGACCAGGCCTGATGCCGATGCGGGCTTCATTATTCTGCAATCGGACCGGGCGCATCCCATGTCTGGCAGCAATACCATTTGTGTGGTCACTGCGCTGCTGGAAACCGGCCGCGTGCCCATGCAGGAGCCGCAGACCGTGGTGCGCCTGGATACCGCGGCCGGGCTGATCACGGTGCATGCCCGTTGTGAAAATGGACGATGCCTATCTGTCAGCCTGGACAACGTCCCGGCCTTCGTCGAGCTGCTGGATCAGGTGGTGGACACCCCTAAGTGGGGGCCCATCCGGGTGGATATTGCCTTCGGCGGGGTGTACTACGCCGTGATCGATGTCAAGCAGTTGAATCTGAGCATCACACCCGAAAATACGCGAGCGCTGGCCGAAGCGGGCATCGCCCTGGCCGATATGTTGGCCGAGACGGTAAAGGTGCAACACCCGGAAATTCCGAGCATCAACAGCATTGCCTACGTGATGTTCGCAGATATGGAACCGGACGGCAGTGTCCGAACCTGCACGACCCTTAAGCCTGGGCGCGTGGACCGCTCGCCATGTGGCACAGGAAGCTCGGCATACCTGGCCATCCTGCATGCCCGTGGTCTTGTTCAAGCAGGGGATACGCGCGTGACCCGCTCCATCATCGGGGGAGAGTTCAAGGCGCAAGTGCTTGATATCACGTCCGTGGGTGGACGGCCAGCGGTGCTGCCCCGAATCACCGGCAAGGGATGGATTTATGGCGTCGAAGAACTTCGCGTGGATCCTGCCGATCCATTCAAGACAGGCTTTGCCCTGTCGGACGCCTGGGGCCCGGACATTGAAGCAACGCAAAAAAAGTGAACGCCATGTCAAATGAAAATCTGCCGCTGGCCAATCAGATGATGTTGGTCGCTGGCGCGTCGTGAGAAATCGGCTGTGCCATTGTCCAGTTCTTGGCCAGGCTGGGCGCAAGACCCATCAGCCAAAAAACAGAAGTTCACTACTGGTAAATAGCCGCTGGTGAGACTTGGCGCGGGTTTGCACGGATTTGGCACACCCCCCATGGGTGAGAGCAAACGCAAACGAATGGTGGCCCATGCCAAGGCCGAAATAGGCGGCGATCAGGCGCCGGTGGTGGACTGGGTTGGCGCATGCATGTGCGCTGGGACGCGGGTGTCGCAGTCACGCGGCACAGCCAATTGGTGTTCTTCGCCGAGTTTTTGGCCGCCACCGGCGTGTTCGAAGTGACTCGGGCTATTGGCAACGAGGGCATCCTGCTGGAGCTTGACGTTCGCAATCAACTGTATCTGCTGCGGCTGCGCCATACGGCCAACGTGCAGAAGGATTGGCAGGGATTCATGTAAAAAACGGTTGTGGTAGGGACGGGGGTTACCCCCCGCCCTCCGCACAGATCCGTACGTGCAGCATTACCGCATAGCTGCACATCGGGGAGGACAGCCAAAGCGGCCTGGCGCACAGCGCCATGGCCACGGCGGTCAATGTGCATTACAAGCTCCCGCGCTTGCTCGGTGCGGTGTTAGCTCTTGGCGAAAACTGTCGCAGCTTCAATTGCCTTAACGTCCTCCGGACGTGCAAATGGCTCCGGCGTCGGCTGGCCCACCTCACGTGGTTTTCCGATTCCTTGGAAGAAATCTTCAAGTCCTCCCGGCATGAAAAACCAGACCCATTTTAACTCCGTCGTCCCATCGTTGACAAAAGTGTGCGTCTGGTTGTGCCCAAGATAAAGCGTCGTGTTGGGCGCCATGCGGTAGCTTTTTCCGTTTACTTCAGCCGCACCTTGGCCTTCTAGCACGTAGAGAACTTCCTCGCTACGATCATGTGCGTGAAGCCGGACTTTGCCACCCGGTGGAAGCATTTGGGTACCGCAAGAAAATCTGTGAACAGAGCGAATGTTTTGCGGCGAGAGGATGACTTCCGCGTATCCATTGGCTGGTTGAGGCTGCCAATAGCTCTTTGACGTGTTTTCTGCAATAACTGCAGACTGGCCATTGGGGGCATCAAAGCTAAGGGGTTGAGAATCGCTCATGGGGTTCCTCGTCTGTAAATTGCTGTGGGCATTAAAGCCACTTGCTGTTGATAGGGTTAAGTCTGATGCTCCGAGAGGAAAGAATATTTGCGGAAGTCTGATTTCCTGCGGATAGCAATCCGAGTGGATCCGCGTCGTCAGTAAGACAGGCCACCTCGTTCGGATCCGAAAATTCTGTTGTCCAACTGGCGTTGCTAGCAGTATTGAGCTGTTCGGCGAGTACGGGGGAATAGCCGACAGCGCAGCGGTATCGATGCAGATAGCTTAGGCGGCAGGCTGAAGGCTTCAACGCCCCACAGCTCCCAACTGGGTTCAAAACGCTCAACGTCTGGGCCCGAATCAGCGGACGTGCAGGAATGATGAATTGATCTATCCAGGCGGGAATCCTTCCTAGGAAATTTCGCGCCGCGGCTCTCGTATCCAGAGACTCGTAGGCCCAAAGATGAATAAAACCAATCAAGTTGTCTTCGGCCTCGCAATCCCAAGCAGCTAGAAGGCGACCAAATTGATTGCGACGAGCAGACATCCCCTTTTCCTCAAAGAGAATCTGATATGTTGGCCAGTCCTCCCGCCTAAAGCGGTATTCGCGAAGCTCATGAATCATTATTCGGTCCGGCCTTTTAATTACCAGGCCGTGTAGCCGCCGTCCACGGTGAACATGGCACCGGTGGCGAACGAAGCCTCTTCGGATGCCAGCCACAAAATCATCGTGGCAATCTCATTGGGCGTACCCATGCGATTGATTGGCGAACGAGCTTCGAGGCCCCTCTTGAATGCCACCGGATCAGGTACCTGCTCGAACATGCGATCGTAGTAGCTTGAAGCGATGACACCAGGGGCTACGCTATTGACACGAATCCCCTGTGCCGAGTGATCCAGTGCCATGGCACGGGTTAAGGCGGCAACACCGCCCTTCGCGGCGACGTAGGCTGCGCGGTCCTTGATGCCGACGACGGATATCGTTGAAGCCAGATTGACAATGGCGGATTTTCCGCGTTTCGCCAACTCAGGGACGGCGTACTTTGAACAGAGAAAGACGCCTTTGAGATTGACGTCCATTAGATCATCCCATTCCTTTTCTTCAAGCGATACGACCGTGCCGAGGCATCCGTAGCCCGCGTTGTTGACGAGGATGTCCAGGCCGCCAAAATGGTTGACCGTGGCCTCCACCATGGCCTTGACTTCGGCAGATTTAGACACGTCGGCTGCGACTGCAAATGCGTTATCACCAAGCTTTTTGGCCGTGTCGCGTGCTTTTTCGATGTCGCGGTCAGCCACCACGACCTTGGCACCTTCCTTGATGAATAGTTCAGCAGTCGCGGCACCGATACCGGCTGCGGCGCCTGTGATAAGAGCAATTTTGTTGGCTAGTCTCATGGTGAATCCGTAGGTTGAGTTGTGTTGAACGAAATGCGTAAATGCTTCCGAAGCGCAGACTCGATGCTGAGTGCGGCAAGCCAGGAAGTCTTCGGGTTATCTGGAAGAGGCTTGTTCTCGAGCCGTATGCTGAAGCGACCGAAAGGACCGTGAACGTCGAGTTCATGTACGTTTTGCTCGATGCCGGGATCCGCGATGAGACATACATCTGTTTGATCGAATCCAATACCAGCCAATGCCACGGCAGCTGTGACATTTGCGTTCTTGGGATACAGCCGGGCGGCCTCGCCGGCAGATCCACGGAAAATCTCTGTAGGCGCTCTGATGCTGTCAAGGTTGAAAAGGCCGTCTGCGGGCGTCCCACGCCAGGCTCCAGGTGGCTTTCGACCGGTGTAAACCACGGTATCAAGACCGGCGCTTCGTGCAGCGTCCAGCGCGTCAAGCCCGCCGATAGCGCCCGAGACAGTCAACAACCTTGAGCCCCCTTTTAAAGATGCGCTTTCAAGGCGATGCCGAAGTTCCTCGTCTACCAGTGCACCGATTGAGACGACCATCACATCGACCCCTGCAGATAACAGTTGCGGAACAATGGACGACACGACTCCATGTCCCGCGCATTCGATAGCGAGTTGGGGGTGCCAGTTGATCAAATCGGTCACGTCCGAAAAGTGGGATACCGTCGGCCAAGCATCGGCGTTGCTCGGTGCTTCGGGGCGATCAAATGCGGCGTAACTCGCATCAGGCACCAGGGAGCCCTGCAGGCTGGTGAGTACGCGCCGTCCGATGGCGCCGATGCCGAGTACCGCGATGCGCGAGACAGTGGTGGTTTTTTTCAAAGGGAGTCTCCGAGGAATGCCGCGACCAAGCGGACATAGTCGGCCGTACGTGTGGTCGACGAGAAATGTCCACCGGATAATTCCGCGAGCTGTGCCTGCGAAATGCGGGAAGCCAGGTCTTCGGAATGCGAGAAGGGAACAATGTTGTCGTCCTTAGCCCCGACGACCAGTGTGGGTTGTTTGATTCGATGCAATTCTTCTGCTCGTTGATAGCCCAAAAGCATGTCAATCCGCTCGAGAGCCAACGAAACATTCAAGCCACTCAGCCGATTGAACGCTGGCGCATCGCTTTTCGCCATGTTTGTTTCGTACCAGTCCGACGGGAAAGCCAAAAGCTGACCCAGCATTACGTAGGCTTCAGAACCGGCATGACGTAGAACCTGCTGGCGTAGCCTGAACAGATCACGGAATCGGAGATCCGGCTTTGCCCAAGTGCTACTTAGCACCACTCTGTTAATTCGGGTGGCGTGATCGAGGGCTAGCGCCTGAGCGACCAGTCCCCCTGTCGAATGGCCCACGACACTGAACTGCTCGATGCCAAACTCATCCATTAGATGAGCGACCTGTTCGACGATCGTCGGGATTGACTGCGGGCCACAGGGGGGTGACGCACCAATGCCTGGATGGTCGATCGCAATCAGCCGATGACGCATCGCCATATGGGTCATCACTGGCTCCCAAAACCTCCCGAGACCTGCCAAGCCCGGGATGAGGACAACCATGGGCCCTGAGCCCATTTCCCGGTAAGCCAATGACGAATTTGAAGAACTTGCCATGGAATGAAATGTAATCGATTACAAATCGCGCCGCAAGCCCTGTCGGAAAAAGTCTGCTCTTAACGTTGGTTTTTCGGCGCTTTGCCTGTGGATTCGCGAATTATCAGCGTGGCGTCCAGGCGTTGGCCTCCACCTGTTTTTCCGTGTTCCAAGGCTTTTAGCAAGGTCTGCGCGGCGCCGTCGCCCATGGCGTCTGCGTTCACGGATATCGTGGTGAGGGGTGGGTTGAGGAGGGCGGCAAACTCTTGGTCATCGAAGCCTGTTATTGACATTTGTTGAGGGACTTGGATGCCCATGCGGTTGGCTTCCAGCAGCGCTGCCATACCGTAGCTATCGCCGTTACAGACGACGGCCGTGACTTCGGGGTGCTGCTGTACCAACGTCCTGAAAGCCGCAACGCCATACTGAAGCGAATAGCTTTGGGCATGCTCAAAGATGCGTGGCTCGCCTTTGATGCCGGCGCGAAGTAGTGCGTCTTGAAATGCCCGGCGACGAGCCTGCTGTCGATCATTCCCCTGAATCGGCCCTGACAGCATGGCAAACTCCCGATGTCCAAGAGTCAAAAGATGATCCATCACTTTGGTCGTCGCTGCATAGTTGTCTATCCCGACAGATGGGAATGGCGCATCTTCAAGGGCCGAATAAGTGCAAACAACGGGGATCCGTTTATCCAAAAGATAGGCGAGAAGCCGGTGATCATCGATCCGGCCCACAATCATTAAAGCCTCGACTCCACGATCCACCAGTTGCTTCACGGGGTCAAAGATATGAGAGTTGTCAAAGCCTACTTCAAGCAGCACGGATAGATATCCGGCCTGGCTCATGCGCCGTTGAAAACTGGAAAGGACACGAGCGTACAGACCATAATCCGTGGTGGGAAATATTGCGCCCACCATAAATGAGCGCTGCGAGCGAAGCGCTTTTGCGGCTGGATTGGGACGGTATCCGAGCCGAGTGGCCGCCTCCAGCACAAGTTGCCGGGCGTCATCACTTACGGCCGTCGGCAGATTGAAAGCCCGCGAGACGGTAGCGACCGACACTCCCGCGGCCCTCGCTACGTCTTTAACATTGGCTGGTCTGCTTTTCTCGGAGTGCGTGGACTCTAGGTTGCTTGCAGATTTCATTGCTTTAATGTAATCGGTTAAGTGTCTTGAACCCAAAACCCAAAGAAGAGCCTCGGCGATAAAAGATGCACCAGAATGGCTCATTGGCCCGAATAAAGTGCAGCCAGGGAGGTGCATACCCAACCAAACAAGCTGATTACTGGCGCGCAACCTGCTTAAAGGAAGCGCCCTGCAAGGGTTTGCACTAATGTCTGCCGGAAAAATTCCACTGACAATGTAATTGATTACATAGCACGTGTGAGCCGAAAATTTCCGACTATGCTGGCGCTAAAAATGTAATCGATTACTTTTGCGCAAATCTTCTCACCTCTATTATTTGGAGCCCACATGATTTCCATGAAGACTATTCTCCCCTTGGCACTGCTGGGTTCGGTCGCATTGACCTCCCCTGTAATTCAAGCCGAAACCTCATATCCGTCAAGGCCGATAGAGCTGGTTGTCTCGTTTCAGCCCGGTGGCGGCACAGATTCCATGGCACGCGCGTTTGCCGAGGCGGCACGTCCTTATTTGTCCCAGCCGATCATCGTCAGCAACAAAGCGGGAGCCAGCGGATCAATCGGATTGTCGTACGTTGCCACCGGGGCGCCAGACGGCTACAAGATGACAATGGTCTTTGCCGAGTTGCTAACGATCCCGCTCATGGGCATCAGCAAGGTCAGCTACGAAGACTTTCAGCCAATTGCAAGGTTCACTTCTGATCCATCGTCGATCACCGTGCGAGCTGATTCGCCCTGGAAGACCGTCGAAGAGTTCCTCGGTTACTCGAAAGCCAATCCCGGCAAAGTGACGGTAGCGAACGCCGGCAATGGCTCCATGCCCCACCTCGCGGCAGCGTCTCTAGGAGACAAACTGGGAATTACCTTTAACCATGTGCCCTACCTCGGATCTTCCCCAGCGATTCTCGGCTTGGTGGGTGGACAAGTCGACGCGACCACGGTGGCCTACGGCGAACTCAAGGCGCACGTAGAAAGCGGAAAACTGCGTACTTTGGCGGTCATGGCTGACAAGAGACTTCCAGGCTTGCCGAACGTACCGACGCTGAAAGAGCGGAGTATCAACATGACCTCCAATGTTTGGCGTGGCGTCGCTGTTGCCAAGGGCACCCCACAGGAAATCGTCGACAAGCTGCGCGACGTAGCGTCAAAGGTGGCCGCCGAACCGACGTTCAAAGAAACCCTGCAAAAACAAAACCTTACCTACTCTTATGCGGATGCCTCCGAGTTCCAAGCCGCCATGGCCGCGCAAAGCGAGGTTTACAAAAAGCTAATACCTGCGCTCAAACTTAAGGAATGAGGTCCGTGAAAGCGGTGTCAGCCCGCGCCTCAGGGGCTGAAAGAACATCGTGCAACAGTGGAGGCCGACTCGGGTGTTCAAGCTCGGGTAGTCCATCAAGCTTGCCGAGGAACCTGTTGAAGGCACCGCAGCGACCGCGAAGCCGCTTGTCTAAATCAGGCGGGAGAAGAGCGCAAACGCATCAATGCGATTACTTTGAAACCCATTGCCCTATCTCTGGGCAATTGAAAATGAGTCCAACTTTGAAGGAAATATCATGAAGCTGAAATCTCTAAAATCTTCACTGGCTCGCATGCTATCTGCGCTAGCTGCAGGCTGCGTTCTGGTGGGGCCAATATGGGCCCAAACTACGTCGACGCTGGATAAGGTACTCGCATCGAAGACCTTGCGATGCGGCGTCCAGCTCGACCAACCGCCCCTGGGCTTCCGCACGCCGCAAAACGAGCCAGACGGCTACGACGTTGCCTATTGCAAGGACATGGCAAAGTCGTTGGGCGTTACCGCTCAGATCATCGAAACGCCATCCGGAGAGCGCATCCCGGCGCTCGTGTCGAACCGCATCGACGTGCTCGTCGCGGGCACTTCAATCACGCCGCAGCGCGCCTTGACGGTCGCGTTTTCGCAGCCGTATGCGAGCTTTATTAACGTCGTCCTGACAACCAAAGATTCCGGCATCCAGAAATTCGATGACCTGAAAGGTCGCTCGATCGGTGGTGTCACCGGAACCACGACCGAGCAGGAGCTACGCGCCAGTTTCGACCGCTGGAAAGACCCGAAAGGAAAATATATTGGATACGGGAATGAATCTGAGAGCTACCTGGCGCTGTCGCAGAAAAAAATTGATGGCTTGATCGTGCAAGCAGGAACTGCTGGTGCCTTGCTAAAAAGTGGCCAGTTTCCTAGCCTGGTGATCAGGGGGGCCGCTCCGACGCCGGCCGATATTGCGGGCATCGCCGTACGCAAGTCCGATACCGATCTGCTGCGATGGGTGAATGTTTTTATTTGGAATCAGGTCCGCACAGGCCGCTACAAGGAGCTTTACACCACCTACTTTGGCGACAGTAAAGCGCCATCTCTAAACGCCGAAGGCAGCTTCTGAAGAACCCTCACGCTTAGGACACGGCAGACTTGTGTCTGTCGGCGAAGCGTCTCAAATGAATGATCGCACTATGCTCGACTACACCTTCTACTGGTCGGTTGTCTGGGACAAATGGCCAGTTCTACTGGATGGAGCATTGCTCACCATCGAAACGACCGCTTTGTCCATGCTGATGGGCACCTGCATTGCGCTCCCGCTCGCCTTGATGCGGCGGGGCGCTGGTGCCGGTTACCACTTCGCCACTGCTTGGGTCGAAGTGTCGCGCAACACGCCTGCCTTGTTCCAAATCTACATGGCCTATTTCGGTCTGGGTGCCGTCGGCATAGACATTCCGAGCTTTGTAGCCTTGCTGGCGGCGGTCACTTTTAACAATGCTGGCTACTTGGCGGAAATCTTTCGCGGCGGGCTTACCTCGGTGGCACCCACGCAAATGGCCGCCGCTCGCTCGCTCGGCATGTCTGCTCCGCGTGCTTACATGCACGTTATCTTTCCGCAGGTCTTCGTTTTAGTGTTCTTTCCTTTCATCAATCAGCTCAATTGGGCGCTGCTCAACACTTCGCTGGGTTCGATCATTGGCGTGCGAGAGTTGACCGGTGCGACCCAATCGGCCCAGTCGGAGTCATTTCGCACCTTCGAATTTTTCATCGTTGCGGCCGCTATGTATTACGTAATCTCGAAGTTGATCACTTTCGTTGCACGCTTATTGGCATGGCGCCTCGTGGGCAAGGGGTAAGCCATGCAATTTCAGCTTGCCTACTCTGGACTCCAATGGTCCGATCTGCAGTTTGTGATACTAGGTTTCTGGCGCACGATTGTTTTGACGGTTCTCGCCGGATCGCTCGGCACGCTACTGGGTGGCGTCATCGGCTGGGCGCGCGAAAGCAGCGCTATCGCGCGCCACCTACTGGCACCTTACGTGGATGTGACACGCAGCGTCCCGCTCGTCATTCAGTTCATCCTGATGAATAGCGCATTCGCGGCTTTTGGTTTACCGCTTGAGCCCCTTGAAGTTGGAGTACTGACCCTGAGCCTATATATGGCAGTGCTGACCTCTGAACTGGTGCGGTCGGGCTTGTGCTCGGTGCGGCCGGAACTGAAGAAAGCATCGCGTTCTCTGGGCATGTCGTATTGGCAGGAACTTCGCTTGGTGTCGATCCCACTTGCCGTGCGCACGGTGTTTCCCGGTTGGATCGGGACCTTGATTGGTCTCACGAAGGATACCGCACTGGTGAGCGTCGTGGGTTACGTCGAACTGCTGCGCGCTTCTCAAATATTGATCAGCCGCAGCAATCAGGCCTTGCTACTGCTCACAGGTGTCGGCATTGCCTACTTTCTTATGTGCTACCCGATTTCCCGCTACAGCTTGGTGGTGGAACGGAGGATGGAAGCATGAGGCAGAACATTGTTACCGCAGTCGGCACACATCTAACTTGGTTGGCGGAGGCCAATACCGGGCCGTGGCGGCGGTCGGCGAGTTTGTGTCATGAATTCAAGTCCTGCCAGTGGCCACACCGTACCCCGATCTTTATTGACCATCCCTCGCTGCCCATGGGTAGTGCACCGGAGAAATTGCCATGATTGAAATAAAAGCCGTCCGAAAGTCCTTTGGGACGATCGAGGTGATCAAAGGAATCGACCTCACTATCGAGCGAGGGGAAGTGCTCTGTCTGATCGGTGCAAGTGGGTCGGGAAAATCAACCCTCTTGCAATGCATCAACGGCCTCGAACCGATTCAAGGCGGTCAGATCGTCGTCGACGGCATCGATGTACATGGCAGGTCCACCGACCTCAACAAGCTTCGTCAGAAGCTCGGCATCGTGTTCCAACAGTACAACGCCTTCCCGCATTTGACGGCGCTGGAGAACGTTGCATTGGCGCCGCGGGTTGTGAAGAAGATGTCGACCACCCAGGCGCTGGAGCTGGCGCGCGAACATTTGGACTATGTGGGCCTTGGTGAGCGCGCCGGCGTGCGTCCAAGCAAGCTCTCCGGCGGTCAGCAGCAGCGCCTGGCCATTGCCCGCGCACTGGCAATGAAGCCAGACTACATGCTTTTCGACGAAGTGACTTCGGCGCTTGATCCTGAACTCGTCGGCGAAGTGCTTGACACGATGCGCAATCTGAAAGCGACTGGCATGACAATGATCGTGGTGACGCACGACATTTCATTCGCCCGCGAAAGCGGTGATCGCGTGGCGTTCTTCGACCGGGGCACCCTGTGCGAGATCGGGCTGGCCAAGCAAGTGATTAATGAGCCGCGGGAAGAACGCACGCGCCAGTTTCTGCAGCGCATTCTTAATTAATTCAACTATCAAAAAACGTATGAATCACACCTTCTTCTGCATTGACGGCCACACATGCGGTGAACCCGTCCGCCTCGTCTCCGGTGGTGCACCGGCGCTCGCCGGCAGCACCATGATCGAACGCCGCAAGCACTTCGAACGCGACTTCGACTGGATTCGCACTGCATTGATGTTCGAACCGCGCGGCCATGACGCGATGAGTGGGACGATCATCTATCCGCCAACGCGGCCAGACTGCGACGTCGCGATCCTTTTTATCGAGGTCAGCGGCTGTCTGGCGATGTGCGGTCACGGAACGATCGGAACCGTCACGTTCATTATCGAACACGGGTTGGTCAAACCAAAAGAGCCAGGCGTCCTGCGGCTAGACACGCCGGCAGGTTTGGTGTTGGCGCACTACAAGCTAAACGGCGAGCACGTCGACTCGGTTCGGTTGATCAATGTCCCTTCTTTCCTGCATTCGCGCGACTTGTCCGTTGAGCTCGACGGTTTCGGCGAAGTCCGATTTGATGTCGCTTATGGGGGCAACTTCTATGCGATTGTGGAAGCCCAAGAGTCTTATGCCGACCTCGAGCAATTCACTCCTTCGGACATTCAGCGGCAGAGCCCGGAACTTCGCCGGAAGGCGAATGAAAAGTACAGCTTCACTCATCCGGATACACCGGCGATCAACGGCGTCTCCCATGTAATGTGGACGGGCAAAGCACGCATGAATGGCGCTTCCGCGCGAAACGCCGTGTTTTACGGTGACAACGCAATTGATCGATCGCCGTGCGGTACTGGCACTTCGGCGCGCATGGCCCAGCTCGTGGCAAAGGRCCAGTTAGGCATTGGCGACGCGTTTATCCATGAAAGCATCATCGGCACCTCCTTCAACGGCGTGGCCTTGGAACACTTAAAGGTGGGCGAGTACGAGGGCATCCGCCCGAGCGTCGAAGGCTGGGCGCGGGTGACGGGGCACAACACGATCTTCGTGAACGATCGAGACCCACTTCGCCACGGATTCATGCTCAAGTGAGCCAGCAAATGACCCATCTCATGACTCAAGCGGTTCGGCTGCCGCTGCAGAAAATGCACGAGGACGCCGCGCGGGTACCGTCCCGCAGCGAACTGTCTGACGTAGGCACAGGAGTAGCAAAGTGCGCCAGCTGATCATCGTAGGCGCCGGCATCGTGGGGTTGAGCTGTGCGTGGTCTGCACAGCGACGCGGCTGGCAAGTAATCCTGGTTGACCGTGATTTCGAGGGTGACCGCGCATCGCATGGCAACGCTGGCGGCGTTGGGATCAGCGAGTGCGCGCCGCTGAACCTTTCCGGTCTCGGCTTGCAACCGCTGCGTTGGCTGCTGGACCCCTTGGGGCCGCTCGCGGTTCGTGCTGCACACGCGCCGCGGCTGCTGCCATGGTTTCTAGCGCTGCGAAAGGTGGCAGAACCTGCGAACTATCTGCGCATCGCCAATGCATTGGCCGCGCTGAACAATCTTGCGCTGAAAGACTTTGAAGCCGTCCTCGCAGACATTGGGATGACCTCAGATCTGCACAAGCGCGGAGCTCTTACGGTCTACGAGACAAAGCAGGCGTTCGAGGCTGACGCAAAAGAATGGCTGCTCAAACGTTCGCTCGGCGTGCGACTGCGCAACGTGGATGCGGCGGAACTGCGAACGCTCGAACCGGGCCTGGCGCACGTGTTTCAGCAAGGAGTGATGTTGGAGGACTGGGCCCACCTCGATGACCCGCAGCGCATCGTCACAGGGCTTCGAAAGCGCGTTCAGTCATTGGGTGCTGCCTTGGTCACCGGCGATGCGGTCAAAGTGAGTCTGCAAAACCCTGCGCAGCCAAGTGTGGTTCTGGCGAATGGTCACCATGTCGAGGGGGATCGCGTGTTGGTGGCTGCGGGCGCTTGGTCCGGGCAGCTTGCGCGCTCAATCGGCGATCGTGCTTTGCTTGAGAGTGAGCGCGGTTACAACACCACGCTGCCGCAAAGTGCAACCCGATTGAATCGCGAGGTAATCTTTGCGGAGCGCAAGTTCGTTGCGACCCCACTGGCCATTGGCCTGCGCATCGGCGGGGCTGCCGAGTTTGCCGGTCTCGAAGCGCCTGCCAACTACAAGCGCAGTGATGCGTTGCTGCAGCTGGCCCGCCGATACCTGCCGGATCTTGACGAGCGCGATGCCAAGCAGTGGATGGGTCACCGTCCCACTACCCCTGACTCGTTGCCGGTGATCGGCCCATCCCCGGTCGATGCTCGCGTCCTGTATGCATTCGGCCATGGTCACTTGGGCCTTACGCAATCGGCTGCCACAGGGGAACTGGTGAGCAATCTACTTGAAGGAACTCGACCGCCCATCGACCTAGGCCCATACGCGATCACGCGCTTCTGACGGCCGAATTGGTCGCCCCTGAGAAACCCATTTTTCAATAAGTCTAGGGTGAATGGCACTTACTTAAGCCGCAGACCCTTGAAGTCACGGGCGTAAGCATTTGAATTTAAAGAGAAAAGGAGGTGGCGTGATTCATGGGTCGCTGGGCCATGCGTTGCTCGAGTGGAATGAATCCACCTTCAGGCTTGGCTTTGCTGCCTCCAGCTTCGGCTTGATATGCCTGCTGAAAATCGCGTGTTAGTCGAATGGTTGGTTTGCTCGGGCTTGGCGTCACCTGCGCAATCGAGATGCCTGCAAGCTCGGTTTCACCGATGCGCCGCCCAAGCTGCTCAATATCGAGGTCTGCAGTTGCAAATAGCTGCGCGGTCCCGCCAGCAGCACGGTACCGTTCCACGAACGGGCCGGCAGAGGACTCTAGCTGCAGGAGTATGGCTTGCGGCTGCGCAACTAGCAACATTCGAACATTTTTCGTCACTTGATCTGATGAGGGGGTCTGCATTGCAGCTGCGACCACGTTCAAGCCACGCTTTGCGACGCTGTCGCGTACGAATTGCAGCACACTTGCGGCCTGAGGTCCGCTTTCGTATAAAAGTCCTAATCGCTGAATGCCCAGGGTTGCGAGGTGTTGGACAATTTTGTCGAGCTGCTCTGGCAAGCCTGCGCGTACGCTGTAGACAAAGGCGCGGTTCTTGGGGACTTGCGCGCCGCGGAAACCTACAAGCGGAATTTTTTCCTGCTCCAGCAGGCCACTAGCTAGCAGGGTCGACATATTGGCTGCGCCGAAATATCCAGTTAATGCAATCGGACGCTGCTCAGCCACCAATTGTTGCGTCACCAACAATGCCTGCTTCCGGTTTCCTGCATCGTCACGCGATACTAGAGTTAGTGTGTTGCCGGCGATGCCTCCTGCCGCATTCACTTGGTTGAAATACAACTGAATCCCGACGGCGTACGCGCGTCCCTGATTGGCCTCTGTTCCAGCGAGAGGGCCTACTTGACCGAATATGATTTCCGCAGCTGATGTTGGCGAGCTGATCATTAGTGCGAGTATTAGCGACGTCAGTGATCGCTTTGCTATGGATGGCAATGATTTCAGCATAGTGGTTCCTGCGATGTCTTCGCGACATGTTTTTTCATCTTGAAAGTGGCCAGTCGACTATTTGGCAAGCCAACCCGCAGTCTTAGCCGGGCAGGGCGGACACGTCCGCCCTGTCGGTATTTACTTGCCTACCCAGTTAGTGAATCGCTGGAGCAGTTCTGTCTCATGGTCGAGCCAGAAGCCGGTGTCTAGCAACACCGCGCTCTTGAGATGTTCAGGGGTAGTCGGCAGCAGGGCTTGGGTCGCCGTGGAGATCATTGGAATGGCTCGCTTGTTCAGCGTTCCATAGGGAATTGCCTGGGCAAATGCTGCTTGGTTGTCCGCGGCTAGCGAAAAATTGAGCAAGTCCAGCGCCTGAGCCTTGTTGGGCGTGCCCTTGATCACCGTCCAATAGTCCATGCTGTACAACTGATTGGTCCACACGATAGGGAAAATCTTGCCTTGTTTTGCTGCGACGGCGATGCGACCGCTGTAAGCCGCTGTTACTGAGACCGCGCCTGAGTTCAGCCATTCCAGCGGTTGTGCACCGGTCTCCCACCACACGATGGAATCCTTTAGTTTGTCGAGTTTGGCGAATGCACGGTCCTGCCCTTTTTTGCTGGCGAGTACCTTATAAATATCCGACACGGGGACACCATCGGCCAGCAGTGCGATTTCCAGCGTCATCCGCGGCTGCTTGCGTAGACCACGTTTGCCTGGCCATTTTTTTGTGTCCCAAAACTCCGCCCAGTTTTTGGGACCATTGGTGCCGAACTTCGTGGTGTCATAGGTCAACACTTCTGACCAAATGAATGCGCCTACGCCGCATTTTGCAAACGCCGATGCGTCGACGTCCTTCGCATTCGTGAACAGTGCTTTGTCGATGCGTTCGAGCAGGCCTTGCTCGCAAGCGGCGGTCATCTCGTTTTCATCCATCTGTACAAGGTCCCAGGTGACGTTCCCGCTTTCCACCATGGCCTTTTGCTTGGCAATGCCGCCTTCATAGGAGTCTTCGACGATCTTGCTGCCTTTGGCTTTGGCGTAAGGCGTGAAGTAGGCGGTTCTGAACGCTTCTTGGAGCGCGCCGCCGAAGCCTACGACCGTGAGGTCTCGGGCTACGACATTTCCGGAGGCGAAGGCGGCTAGGGTGACCAATACGGCTAAGACGCCGTAGCGAGGAGAGGATGTGAATGGCATGTGAAATCCCTTGAGTAATGTCAAACATGTAAGCTAGCCTATCTAGAATACATGATATATCCTATACTCTAATTAAAGCGTGATCAAAGCTTTTTTAGGCTCCTAGATGAGGGAATTCCCAAGTTCATAATGTCTTGATATATGATATATCTTGTGTCAATTGAGGAAATCAGATGAAATCTTTAGACGGTGTTTATCCTTCGAACTTACCGCTTACGCGCGTTGGCTCGGCCGATGCCCAACATCACCTGCACTCGCAATCCAACCTGCAATCTCATCAGACGCAGGGCCCGCTAGTGATGGTCCGTGGGGACGGCCCATACGTGATCGACGAACATGGCAATCGCTACCTGGAAGGTATGGCCGGCTTGTGGTGTGCTTCGCTGGGGTTTTCGAATGAAAGGCTTGTGGAAGCTGCAAGTCGGCAGATGAAAAAACTGCCCTACTATCACACCTTCAATCACCGCTCTAGCGACATTGCGTCATTGCTGGCGGCCAAGATCGCGTCCCTCAGTCCCATGCCGGACGCACGGGTGTTTTTCGCGACGTCAGGGTCTGAGGCTAACGACAGCATGGTCAAGATGGCTTGGAATTACCACATAGCCCGAGGAGAGCCGGCGCGCCGGAAAGTTCTCGCTAGGGACCGTGGATTTCATGGTTCGACGGTGATGGGCGCCAGCCTCTCCGGTCTGACCAACATGCATCAGGCCTTCGGCTTGCCTATTGACGGCATCGTGCGTGTCGACTGCCCATACTTCTACCGGAACGCACGTGATGGCGAGTCTGAGGCGGCCTATGTTCATCGCCTAATTCAAAACCTAGAAGTGACAATTGCCGAACACGGTGCGCACACTATTGCAGCCTTCATCGCGGAACCCATTATTGGCGCGGGCGGCGTGATAGTTCCGCCGGCTGGCTATTTCGAGCAGGTGCAACAGGTTTTGCGCCGACACGGCATCTTGATGCTGGCCGACGAGATCATCTGTGGTTTCGGTCGGACCGGAAACTGGTTTGGCTCACAGACTTTCGATATCGAGCCGGACATGATGGCTTGCGCCAAGGGGCTGTCTTCGGGTTACGCGCCCATCTCCTGTGTGGTCGTCAGTGCCCCTGTGTTCGAGGTGATGGAACGCCATAGCGGCAAGACCGGTGGCTTCGGGCACGGCTTTACATATTCTGGCCATCCGCTCAGTGCCGCAATCGCCCTTGAGGCGTTGGCCATCTATGAAGAGATGGACCTGCCCGTTCGCGCGAAGGAGTTGGGAGATGTGCTGCATCGCGAATTGCGCGCACTTACGAGCCATGGCCTAGTGGGCGAAGTCCGGGGCACAGGGTTTATCGCCGGCATCGAACTGGTGGCGGATAAGCGCACCGCGGAGCCATTCGACAGCCGTCTCGCGGTCGGCGCACAGGTCGAGCGCGCCACGCGCTCGCACGGTCTAATAGTGCGCAGTATGGGCGACGTGATTGCTCTGAGTCCTCCTTACATTATGGACGAGTCGCAGATCGTCGGCATGGTCGCTACGCTGAAGCTGGCCCTCGACGATGTAGCCGATCGCCAGGCTAACTCGCTGGAGGTGCTGTCATGAGTCATGACAACCTGATTGAAATGATTGGCGTGCAAAAGAGCTATGACGGCACGCAACTGGTCATTCCCGATCTTAATCTGTCGATACGGCGAGGGGAGTTCCTGACCCTGCTGGGCGCCTCGGGTTCGGGCAAGACCACGACGTTGATGATGCTGGCTGGATTCGAGAACCCGACCCGCGGCCAGATCTTGATGGACGGCCGCCCGATCCAGGACGTTCCGGCCCACCAGCGTGGCATCGGCATGGTGTTCCAGAATTACGCGCTGTTCCCGCACATGACGGTGGCGGAAAATCTCGGCTACCCACTGAAGATGCGTGGACTGTCCAAAACCGTGCTGAAAGACAAAGTTGAGCGGGCTATGGAGCTGGTGCAGCTCAGCAGCATGGCCAACCGCAAGCCGGCACAACTGTCGGGTGGTCAGCAACAACGTGTTGCGTTGGCTCGAGCGCTGGTGTTTGATCCGGAGCTGGTGCTGATGGATGAACCCCTAGGAGCGCTGGACAAGAACCTGCGTGAACACATGCAGTTCGAAATCAAGCAGATCCACAGGAAACTCGGTGTGACCATCGTCTACGTCACGCACGATCAGAGTGAAGCGCTGACGATGTCCGATCGCGTGGCTGTCTTCCATGATGGCCGTATTGAGCAACTGGCGCCGCCCGCTGTGATCTACGACGCACCTGCCACGTCCTACATTGCGACTTTTATCGGAGAAAACAACGGTCTTGACGGCGTGATAAAGGTCAGCGGCAGCGGTGCCACGTCGCTAGAGCTGGGCCAGGGCAGTGGCATCCGGATCCCAATGCCGACGCATGGTCTGGCTCCAGGCCAGCATGCCAGGGCTCTGGTGCGCCCGGAAAGCGTCTCTCTGTCCAGGGGATTAACCGTCAGCGTTGAGGCCACCATTGCGGACATGGCCTATCTTGGTGACCATACCCGGCTGGTCGCCATGCTGAAAAATGGCAATACCATGGTCGCCAAGCTGACAAGCGGCGAGCTGCCCGTCGATACCAGTGTGGGCGCGCCTGTTACTTTGGGATGGGAGCCGCACGATATGTTGGTGTTTGCTCACAATGCCTCAAGGTTTTAATGTCAAAATTCGAAGGTAGCGCAACGAGGAACCTGTGAAACCCCCCAATAAGCCCATCGACAAGACGAATCTCGCCTCGCGGGTCTATTCCGAGATTCGTGAATCCCTGATTGCTGGCCGTTATATGCCGAGCGACCGGCTTCGTATCAACGAGACGGCCCAGATGTTCGGGACCAGCGACACTCCGGTGCGCGAGGCCTTGCTGAGGTTAGTCAGCGAGCATGCCTTGGAGATGGAAACGGCTAAGCAAATCGCGGTGCCCCCTCTGGGGCTGGCGCGCTATATTGAAATCCGTACCGTTCGATTGGCGCTCGAGTCAGCGGCCGTCGAGGTGGCCGCGAGCAACATCGGTGCGCGCGATATTGCCGAGCTGGTGCGCATCAACAAGAAATTCACTCAGGCTGAGGCCAGCCACAACGCGGAGCAGCAATTGCGCTACAACCGCGAGTTCCATTTCGGCGTCTACGTGCACTGCCGCTTGCCGACCTTGCTGGCGATGATCGAGAATATGTGGACGTCGATGGGCCCCATCCTTCGCGCCTTCTACGAGAAGTCCGGCGGGACCTATGACCAGGGCCACGGTCAGCACGACTTGCTGCTGGCTGCACTGGAAAAGCATGATCCCGCCGCCGCCGTCAAGGCCATACGCGCAGACCTAATGTCGGCAGCGCCCAGTATCGAGCGCTTCCTGAAGGAATATGAGGCCAGCCAGGAAGAACAAGCCGCTGCCTGAATTGGCGGCTGTATCAACGGCCGTCGTCCAGCCACGCGGATAGGAAGGCCACCAGCGTCGAGCCCACCACGCCGGGGTTGTAGCCGCCTTCCTGCACCAAGACTGACGGCAGATTTAACTGCCGGACCAGCCGGCCGATGGCCGAGAATCCAGCATCAGTCAGCAGTAGGCCCTGTGCCGGATCGTATTCGTGAGCATCGAGCCCGAGCGACACCACCAGTGCTTCAGGTGCGTAGGCAACGATGCAGTCCAGAGCGACTTCTAGCTGGTTCAGGTAATGTAAGTCCGTGGTTCCCGCAGCCAGCGGTACGTTCAGGGTATAGCCTTCGCCGGCGCCTTCGCCAGTCTCGTTAGCGTAGCCGCTGAAAAAGGGGTGGTAGTCTTCTGGGTGGCGGTGCAGCGATGCAAAAAAGATGTCTGGCCTTCGCCAAAAGATGTCCTGGGTGCCATTGCCGTGGTGAACGTCGAGGTCGATCACCGCAATGCGAGCAAAGCGCGTGCGCAGATGTTCTGCAGCGATAGCCGCATTGTTCAGGTAAGTGCCGCCACCAGCCATGTCGGCATAGGCGTGGTGCCCTGGCGGGCGACACATCGCATAGCTGCAGGTAGCGCCGTTCATTACGGTATCGGCGGCCGCAACCGCGAGGTTGGATGCCGCCAGCGCTGCTTCCCAGGTATTCAGCCCTATGGGCGCGAGTTGGTCGTGAAAGTGATAGGCAGCGCGGCCGACGATAGATGAAGGATAGCTACTCTGATGAGGCCGGCGCATAGCGAAGACGTTGGCATGCACCTCTGGCGATGTGCCCGGGGTCCTGGACCATTGCTGATGTGCCTGCGTCAAGAAGTCAAGGTAGCGACTTTGGTGCACGCGCCGGACCGGCTCCAGGCCGAACGTGGCTGGCTCGCGCACCGCCACACCCAATGTCGCCACTGCATCCAGCATTCGGTCGATGCGGACGGGGTCGTCGCGCGATGGACGCCAGCCGCCCAGTGCGCCTAGTAGGCCAGGTCGGTGCAGCGCGTGCAACGGAGTGTGGAACACCTCGATGGGCTGCACCGGTTGGGCCATGTCCTTCAGTTGGACACCCACTTGGCAAAGCGCTGTTGCAATTCGTCCAAATGGTCGGCCCAGAAAGCGGTGTTCTGCAGCAGCGGCGCATCGGTGTTCTGTGGCGCGTTGGGCAAGCGGTCGAGCACTGACTTGGAAAGTGCGCTCTGCGCCTTGGGATTGACCGGGCCGTAGGAGATGGTCTCGGCGAAGAGCTTTTGCTGCGGCACCGAGGTCATGAAGTTGATCAACGCGACGGCTTTGGCTTTGTTCGGCGTGCCTTTGACTACTACCCAATAGGTCGGGCCATAGATCTGGTTCTTCCACACCATCGCCAGCGACTTACCTTCCTTGTTCGCAGCATCGACCCGGCCGTTATAGGCGGACGACATCGCCACGGCGCCGGACGTAAGCCATTCGACCGGCTGCGCACCAGACTCCCACCACTGGACGTCTTTCTTCAACTGATCCAGCTTGGCGAATGCGCGATCTTGGCCGGCTTTAGTCGCCAGCACCTTGTAAACGTCGGATGCCGGTACGCCGTCGGCCATCAGCGCGATCTCCAGGGTTTGCTTGGCCTGTTTGCGCAGCGCCCGCTTGCCCGGCCACTTCTTTGTATCCCAGAAGTCCGCCCACGACTTTGGTCCGTTTGCGACGCGCTTGGTGTCGTAGCTCATGACCTTAGCCCACAGCATTGTGGGCACGCCACAGGGGCTAAGCGACTCTTTGGGTAGATCGAGCGTGGAGGGCGCAACCGCACGCCAGTCAACTTTCTCGAGAAGGCCGGATTCGCAGCCCACCACAACGTCTTCTTCGTCCATCTGTACCAAATCCCAGATCACGTTGTTGGCTTCGACCATGGCCTTAACTTTTGTCAGCCCCACGACGTTTGTGTCCTCTACCAGTTTCTCGGATTTGGCGGCCGCATAGGGCTGCCAGTAGGCTTTCCGAAAAGCCTCTTGGAGCGATCCACCGACGCTGACGACGGTTAGGTCGCGTGCGCTAGCGGCGGTAGAGAGTAGGGTCAGTGCGGCGATAGCGAGAAGGCGAATGCGAAACGAGGAAGGCATGGAAAACTCCTTGAGGTTAGCTAAGATCAGGGTGGAGAAGCAGACGCGAGTAGAACGATTAGTCGAATTGGGTCGGCAGCGTTCAAGGTTTGAGCTTGCTGGTCAATCCATCCAGGAAGTGGACGAGGTTGGTGCCAATGTGGTCGCAGTCGTAACCGCCTTCCTGCACCATGACGCAAGGGAACCCGAGATGACCCAGTCGCTCGCCGATGCGGCGGAATCCTTCGGTCGTGACGCGCAGGCCCTTGAACGGGTCGTTCTCGTGCGCGTCCAGGCCGAGCGAGATCACCAGCGCGTCCGGCTGGAAGGAGTGAAGCCGGCGGCAGGCGTGTTCCAGCGCCACCAGGTAGGCGTCGTCGCCGGTGTCGGCTGGCAGCGGTAGATTGAGGTTGTAGCCCAGACCGGCGCCTGAGCCGCGCTCCTGTGCATAGCCGCAAAAGTAAGGGTGGTAATTCAGGGGGTCGCGGTGAATTGAGACGAAATAGACATCGTCGCGCTCATAGAAGATGCCCTGCGTTCCGTTGCCGTGATGGACGTCGATGTCGATCACAGCTACGCGTCGTCCGTGACGCCTGAGGGTCTGCGCCGCGATGGCTGCGTTGTTGAGGTAACAGACACCGCCGCCCCGTTCGCGGTAGGCGTGGTGCCCTGGCGGGCGGCAGATTGCATAGGCCGCCGGCGCGCCGTCGATCACACGCACGGCGGCATCAACGGCCAAGTTGGCCGATGCCAGGGCCGCCGCATAGGTGCCGGGGCCGATGGGCGAGGCCAGGTCCTGCATGTGGTACCCGGCCTGGCCGACCACGCGCTCTGGGTAACCGTGGTGAAGGCCGTGTACGGCGAAGACGTTGGGGACGATTTCGGCCGACGCTCCGGGGATATCGGACCAACGTTTGTGACCGTCTTCTAGGAAGCAGATGTAGTCCGGCGTATGCACGTCGGCCACCGGTGCCAGGCCATGCTCGGCCGCGGTGACTAGCTCGCAGCCGGCCGCAACTGCAGCGTCGCGCAGGAACTCTGCGCGGTCGATGCGCTCCTGCGCCGGCGTGAAATTACCGGCGACAAAAAAGAAACTTGGTTCATGCTGGCGGTGCAGCGGCGTGTATAGAACGGGAAGCATTTGTTGTCTTTCGAGAGGGAGAGGGGGTGTTACCTGTTTGGCTCAGGGGGTACCACGGGCGGCGTGCGGTAGCCCGCCGTCTCGCCGCCATCGACCGTCATGATGGCGCCGTTTACAAAGCTGGCTGCGTCCGACAGCAGCCAGCAGATGAGCGCGGCCACCTCGCCGGGTTCACCGAGTCGACCTGCGGGGATGCGCCGTGTCAGGGCCGACAGCCGCGGGCCGTCCTCGATCACGCGAGCCATCATTCGCGTCGCGATCTGGCCAGGACAGACCACGTTGAAGCGGACGTGGTCGCCGAACTCCAATGCCAGCGCCTGCGTCATCGCGATAACCGCACCTTTGGATGCGCAGTACGCGGCAAGCCCCTCCTCGCCTACCTTGCCAGCGATAGATGCGACGTTGACGACGGCACCGCGCGAGGCGATTAGTGCTGGCAGGGCCGTGCGGGTGAACTGAAACACAGACCGGGTATTCACCGCCATTACTCGGTCCCACTCTTCCACGCTAGTTTCGAGGAAGGCCGTGCGCGACGAGGTGCCGGCGTTGTTCACGAGACCGGTGATACGCCCGTGGCCGAGGGCGAGCGCGCGGTCGCAGGCCGCCTGGACCGCGTCCGGATCAGCCCCGTCCGCCATAGCGAAGGTCGCGCCAGGGGTTGTGTCTTGAAGCGCTTTTCCAGCGGCAGCATCCCGTCCGGTGAAGAGAACGGGCGATCCGCCCGCTGCCAGTTGCTTGACCACTGCCGCGCCGATGCCGTGGGTACCACCAGTGATGATGATCATATGTTTTCCTTTTCCATTTCGTACGGCACCGGCGTATTGCGTGGGTCGCTGCCGGTGCGGTGCCAGTAGCTGCGCTGCAGCTGCTCCGTCATAGGCCCGATCCGACCGTCACCGACGGGTCTACCGTCCAACTGCGTGACAGGCATGACGCCGCCGGCCGTACTGGTAATGAAGATCTCATCAGCGTCTTTCAACTGCGCGCGTGGCATAGCCGTCAACTGGCATGGAATGCCGAACTGTCGCGCCATGTCGATCACCGTGCGACGAGTCATTCCTTCGAACACGTTGCGCTCGGGCGTGGTAAGCGCGCCGCCTTTCACCGAAAACACGTTAAAGCCTGCGCCTTCCGTGACGTTGCCTGCGCTGTCGGACAGCACGGCTACAAGCGCACCCTGGTCGTAGGCATCGAAAATGCCCATCGTCAAATCCAGCCAATGGAAATTCTTGATGCGTGTGTCCAGTGCTTCGGGTGCGATGCGTTGCACGTCGCTGATGACCATCGAGACGCCGCGCTGCTGCTGTTGTTGTGTTGCGATCCAGACGAAGGGTTGCGAGAACGCGTAGAAGCGGTTTGTGCATTCGCGGGGGTCGCGCGAGCCGCGCGGCGGAACGCCTCGGGTGCAGGTCATCTGCACATAGGCATCGCGCAGGCCGCTCTTGGAAACGCATTGCTCCAGAATGTGCCGTATTTCCGCATGGTTCAAGGGCAAGGACATCCGCAGCTGCTCCATCGACCAGAAAAAACGCTCGATGTGATCGTCCAGCCGGAAGAAATTGCCTTTCCACACATGAGCTACGTCATAGGTGGCATCGGAGCGCAGGAAGCCACGGTCCGTAATCGGGATGCGTGCGTCGCGCAGGGGGACGTAATGGTCGTCGATGTATGCGACGCCTTCGGAGTAGTCTGAAATCATGCAGAGGCCTTGTCGGTTGGAACGGTATGCGGTGCGCGTTGGCTGAGCCATGCGGACAGTGTCAGAGCGATCGTCGCGACGACCATGAGAAAGGTCGACATGGCGATGATGGATGGGTCAATGGTGTCGCGTATTCCATCGAACATTTGGCGCGGGAGGGTACGCTGGCCAGGACCACCAATAAAGATTGCCACCACCACTTCATCGAACGAGGTAATGAAGGCGAACAGGGCGCCCGACACAATGCCTGACAGAATGAGTGGCATAACAACGGTGAAAAAGGCGCGCAGGGGAGATGCCCCCAAGCTGTAGGCCGCGCGCAGAAGCGTCATGTCGAACTGCTGCAGCGTGGCGGTGACAGTGATGACGACAAAGGGCGTGGCCAAGATGGCGTGAGCCAGCACCAGGCCAGTCAGACTCGCGGTGAGGCCAAGTCGCGAGAACAGAAAGTACATACCCAGACCGGTGATGACCGAAGGCACGATCATCGGTGCCATCAGAAAGCCAAGCAGTGTGCGTTTCGCCGGCAGGTTGCGCCGTGCAAAGGCAAACGCGGCCAACGTGCCTAGCGTTGTGGCTATTAAGGTAGATAACACACCTACTATTAGGCTGTTGCGCAGTGAGTCTGTCCACGGGCCAGATGAGAACACTCGCTCATACCACTGCATCGACAGGCCGGGCAGTGGGTACGAGAGGAAAGAGCCCGCACTGAAGGAGATCGGAATCATGGCAAGCAGCGGAAGTAGCAAAAACGCCACCATAACTGCGCCGAAAATGAAGTGTGCTTTAGTAGCCAGCCGTGCGATTGTTTGATGCGTCATGCTCTGTCCTTACTTAATACCAGCGAGTTGTTTCACGCCGAGAGTGGAAGCAGCAATCAGGTAGACCGCCATGATGCAGCTCAGCAGTACTAGGCCCAGAGCCGATGCCATGCCCCAGTTGACCGTATTGTTGGCATAAAAGGCGACGAAATAGCCCAGCATCTGTTCGCGCGCACTGCCCACTAGCGAGGGTGTGATGTAGTAGCCCGCTGCCACGATGAAAGTCAGCAACCCGCCGGCGGCGACGCCCGGAAGACTGAGGGGCAGGTATACGCTGAAAAAACCACGAACCGGGTGAGCCCCCAGCGAGGCCGAGGCGCGCATAAGGTGCGGCGGAATTCCCTTGAGGCTGTTGTAGATCGGCAGGACCGTGAAGGGCAAAAGAATGTGGACCATCACGATGTAGAGGCCCGTACTGTTGAAGATCAGCGTCAACGGCTGATCGACAATGCCGGCCGCGCTGAGCAGGCTGTTGATTAGGCCATTTTCTTGCAGCACAACGATCCAAGCAGTGGTACGTGCCAACAAGGACGTCCAGAACGGCAGCATGATCGCCAGCGTGATGACATAGGCGACCGACCGCGAGGCTTTGGTCAGCAGCGACGCCAACGGATAGCCCAATAGCAGGCAGGTCAGCGTCACGCCGGCGGCAATGCCCAGCGTACGACGAAGGATGTCCAGGTAGATCCGCTGATCCGGCTCTGCTCGGACGATGTCGCCGCTGTCGGCTTGTTTCAAGTCGAGCGCGGCCAGCAGGTAATGACCAGTCAACGGAGTCGATGCTCGCTTCAGCGCCGCCCAGTAGCTCACGTCACCCCAACGTTCGTCCGCGTCTATCAGCCAATCTTTGGCGCCCTCTGCAGGAGGTGGCGACTCGCCGAGCGTTCGGGCCGTTTTCATCACCAGAGTGCGGTAGCCGCCGATTTCATAGTTAAGTCGTCGTGCCAACTCGCCGACCACCCTCGTTCCTTGGCCTTCCGCCAGATCGGCGGTCAGTGCCGCGAAGGCATCGGGACCGGGTAGTTGCTGCCGGTCTCCCCGCCATGTCGCTAATGCCGCCACCGTGCGCGGCAGCGCCTGGCCCACTTCAGGGTTATCCACGGCGCGGTAAATCATCATGGCCAAGGGAAGGATGAAGAATACCGTTCCGTACAACAACACGGGAGCCATCAGTAACAGCGAGATCACCCTTTGCCGGCGGTCAGCGCGATGGGTGGCCTCCTTGAGTGAATGCGCCGGTCGCTGAGGCTCGTTGGTGGGCACGGCTGTCGCCGGCGGCGACGTTTGCAGGGAGGGGATCGCGGACATCAACGCGTACCTGCGAAACAGCGGGACGGCCAGACTCCTGCGCTGCGCGCGCCATGAAACATGCGTTTCAACATTGTTCGACTGAACGAGATCAGCAGAAGGGCAGGTTGGGCGCTTGGTTGGTTGCGCGCGTCGTGGGTGATCGACATAAGGACTCCATAAATGTTTGAAACCACAAGACAAGCTCTGCTCAAGTGGTGTAGGATATATCCTATATTACATTTTTGCTAACTACAAGTTTTTTTACGCATGAAGGATAGAAATGTTGAAACCCATCGTTCGCTCCATCCGGCCAGCACGTTGCAGAACCCTACTGAGGGAGTTGCTATGCTGCAATTGAAAGACACGACACTTCTTCGCGAGCGGGCCTACGTTGCCGGTCAATGGGTGGGGTCTCGCAGCGGTCAAACCGTGGAGGTGATCAATCCTGCCAGTGGTGCGGTCATCGGCAGCGTCCCGCTGTGCGGTGCAGACGAAACGCGCCAGGCGATTGCTGCAGCGGAAGTCGTGCAGCGCGCATGGGCTGCGGTGCCACCGAAAGACCGCGCACTGATCCTGCGCGAGCTGTCCGGCCTGATGCTCGCTAACGCCGGGGATCTCGCGCTCATCATGACCCGCGAGCAGGGAAAACCGCTGGTCGAGAGCCGAGGCGAAATCGCTTACTCGGCCTCATTCATCGAATGGTTTGCGGACGAGGCGCGCCGGGTATACGGAGACACAATTCCGTCGACCCAAGGCGACCGTCGTATCCTGGTCATCCGGCAGCCGATTGGTGTGACGGCGGCTATCACCCCTTGGAATTTTCCCATGGCCATGCTGGCGCGCAAAGCGGGCCCGGCGCTAGCGGCCGGCTGCGCGATGGTGGTCAAACCTGCATCTCAGACGCCGTTTTCAGCGCTGGCCTTCGCTGTGCTGGCCGAAAGGGCAGGCGTGCCGCCTGGTTTGTTATCCGTGGTGACGGGTTCTGCCAGCCAGATTGGCGGTGAGATGACTTCGAGCCCGATCGTGCGAAAGCTGAGTTTCACTGGCTCGACAGATATCGGCCGGCTGCTGATGCGGCAGTCTTCCGACACCATTAAGAAACTCTCGCTGGAGCTCGGCGGCAATGCGCCGTTCATCGTGTTCAATGATGCTGACATCGACGCGGCCGTCGAGGGCGCCATGGTTTCCAAATACCGAAATACCGGACAGACCTGCGTGTGCGCCAATCGCCTGTATGTGCAACGCGACGTGCTGGAGTCTTTCACACAAAAACTGGTTGCACGGGTTCATGCGTTGCATGTAGGCGATGGGATGCACGAAGGCGTGACGCAAGGCCCGCTCATAGACGACAAGGCTGTGGTGAAGATAGAGGAGCACATCGCTGACGCCGTAGCGAAGGGCGGGAAGGTGTTGGCCGGCGGCAAACGCCACGCGCTAGGCGGCCGGTTCTTCGAGCCGACGGTGATCGGCCAAGCGACGCGCGACATGCTGGTAGCCCGCGAGGAGACCTTCGGCCCACTGGCCCCCATTTTTGCCTTTGACACAGAGGAGGAAGTTATCGCCAGCGCCAACGACACCGAGTTCGGCTTGGCCGCCTACTTCTATAGCCGTGACGTCGGACGCGTGATGCGTGTGGCCGAACAGCTGGAAGCCGGCATGGTGGGAGTTAACACGGGGCTGATCTCTACTGCCGAAGCGCCATTCGGCGGCATCAAGCAGTCGGGTCTAGGCCGCGAGGGCTCGAAGTACGGCCTCGATGACTATCTGGAACTCAAGTACATCTGTCTGGCTGGCCTGTAGTACATGCCCCTGAAAACGCTCCGGCCTCTGTGAAATCAGGATATATGATATATTATCGAAAGAGAAAATGACATCTAATCACAACCAATCATCAACAGGCTTCCTGCCGACTTCCGCACAGATGGCTTTATTGCGCGAGAAGGCGCGTTTCGTGCGGCTGGAGACAATCCGGCTCATCGAGATTGCCAAAGTCGGGCATTACAGCTCGGTGTTTTCAGCCGCCGAAATCTTTGCTGCGCTGTATTACGACGTGATGCGCATCCGCGCGAATGAGCCCAAATGGCCCGATCGCGATCGCTTCCTCATGGGCAAAGGTCACGCCGCAGTGGGCCTGTATCCCGTGCTGGCCGAGTACGGCTACATCGACAAGGAAACGCTGGACGGCTATACACGCCTAGGAAATCCATTGGGCGATCACCCCGATATGCGCAAAGTCGCAGGCATCGACTTCAGCTCCGGTTCCATCGGCCATGCTCTTTCCGCAGGTGCTGGCATGGCTTACGGCGGCCGCATCGCTGGACGCGACTTCCATACCTTCGTCATGCTTGGCGACGGCGAGATGCAGGAAGGACAGGTTTGGGAGGCCGCGATGTTCGCAGCCCATTACGACCTGAATCGCCTTGTTGCCATCGTGGACCGCAACGGCTTCCAGCTCGATGGGCGCGTCGATGACGTCATTGGCGTGGAGAGTCTGGTCGATAAATGGCGCGCCTTCGGCTGGGAAACTCACGAAGTTGATGGTCACGACCTGAGCGCCCTGACAGCGCTGTTGCGCCGGATCAAGGCCGACACCGACCGATCAAGGCCTGTCTGTGTAATTGCTAAGACGCTGAAGGGCAAAGGCGTCTCCTACATGGAAACCGAACCGGGATGGCATTTGGGCTACCTTGCGCCCGAAGACGCCGCGTTGGCCGTGCAAGAAATTATGACGAATGAGATCTGATACATGACTTACCTAGTTTCCCCCGATAGCTGGCAATACCGCTCCCTCAATGCGATCACGCCAGGACTGAGCGCGCTATCTGATGCTCTCATCGAACTGGTTGAGGCCGGCCACCCGGTGGTGGCCGGATCGGCCGATCTGCAGTATTCGAACGGCCTGAGCAAGTTTGCTGAAACCTATCCCGAGCGGTACATCCAGTTTGGGATCTCCGAGCAGAACATGGTGTCGGCTGCGGCTGGTTTGGCGACGACGGGGCAGATGCCCTTCGTCGCTACTTTTGCGTCCTTCCTTGCGTTGCTGTGCTGCGAACAAATTCGCATGGACGTGGCCTACAGTGCGTTGCCGGTTCGGCTGATAGGGCATCACACGGGCATCTCGCTCGGCTTCTACGGCACTTCGCACCATGCGACCGAGGACATCGGCACCATGAGGTCAATTGCCAACCTGACCATCATCTCTCCAGCCGACGGCCCGCAGCTCAAAGCCGCAATCAAAGCTTCTGTGAATTGGCCGGAACCGATTTATTTCCGTATCGGCCGCGGCCGGGATCCGGATATCTATACGGATGACACGCCATTTCAGATTGGCAAAGCGATTGAACACGGGGAGGGCAGCGAACTGACAATCATCGCCTGCGGCATGCCTGTGAAATCTGCTCTTGACGCGGCCGCGGCGCTCAACGCCGAAGGCCGGTCAGTTGGCGTAATCGATATGGCCACCATCAAGCCGTTGGACCGGAACGCTGTGCTTAGAGCTGCCGCGCGTTCTGCCGCGTTGATGACGGTGGAAGAGCACAATATTATGGGTGGTCTAGGAGCGGCAGTCGCCGAGGTTCTAGCCGATGAAGGTTGCGGTGTGAAGCTATTTCGCCACGGCATTAAGGACGAATACAGCCTGATTGCCCCGCCGACTCATTTGTACCGTGAATACCAACTTGACGCGGTGGGTGTCGAAGCCGTCGCACGCCAAGCACTAGCCAAGCAAACCTGATCCGCGCTTGGTGAGATATCCCAGGCAATGATTTGTTGCGCAAGCGGCGTCTTCTGAACCCTCTATCTCTGCAGCGCAGATGTTGTACTCCGGTGCACTGCTGTCGCCGCCTGACTAAGGAAAACTATGAAAGTCATTGTTCTGGGCGGTGGTGTCATCGGCACCAGCACAGCTTATTACCTGGCTCGTGCGGGCGCGCAGGTCACTGTGCTGGATCGTCAGCCTGGCCCGGCGCTTGAAACTAGTTTTGCGAATGCGGGGCAAGTGTCGCCGGGCTATTCGACGCCGTGGGCGGCACCGGGCATTCCGCTAAAGGCGATGAAGTGGATGCTCCAGAAGCACGCGCCGCTTGCAATTCGATTGGACGGCAGCCTGTTCCAACTGCGCTGGATGGCCGAGATGCTGCGCAACTGCGAGCCGGATCGGTATGCCGTCAACAAGGAGCGCATGATGCGCGTAGCCGAATACAGTCGCAGCTGTCTGCAGAAGCTCCGTGCCGACACCGGCATCCAATACGAACAGCGAGCCGGCGGCACGCTCCAGCTTTTCCGCACGCAGGCTCAGCTCGACGCGGTGCATCGAGACATCGCCGTGTTGCGCGAGTGCGGTGTTCCCTACGAGCTGCTGTCGCGCGATCAACTCGCCGGTGTGGAACCTAGCCTGGCGCAGGCGCGTGACCGCCTGGCCGGTGGCCTGCGCCTTCCCAACGACGAGACCGGTGACTGCCATCGCTTCACCACCGCGCTAGCTCAGCTCGCGCAGGGCTTGGGGGTGGACTTTCGCTTCAACCAGTCGGTCGAGCGCCTGGTGATAGAAGGCGGACGGATCGCAGGGGTGATCATTGACGGTGCGACCGGCCAAATAGTTCACACGGCCGATCGTTATGTGTTGGCCTTCGGCAGCTATTCCCGCAATGTCCTGGCTCCGCTGGACATCGACCTTCCGGTCTATCCTGTTAAGGGGTATTCGCTGACTGTTCCTTTGACTGACCCAGCCTTCGCGCCGCAGTCTACAGTCCTGGATGAGTCCTACAAGGTCGCTGTGACACGCTTTGACAATCGCATCCGCGTCGGCGGCATGGCCGAACTAGCCGGCTTTGACCTGCGCCTTAATCCGCGCCGCCGCGCCACGTTGGAGTTGGTTGTCAAAGACCTTTTCCCTGGCGGCGACGTGGCGAACGCAACTTTCTGGACAGGCCTGCGTCCGATGACACCTGACAGCACGCCTATCGTTGGCTCCACAAGGTACGTCAATCTATTTTTGAACACTGGCCACGGCACGCTGGGCTGGACTATGGCCTGCGGCTCGGGCAAACTTGTCTCGGACTTGGTGACCGGGCGGCGGCCTGATATCAGCACTGCTGGACTCGGTGTTGATCGTTATCTTCCTCGGAGGAAATTGGCCGAGCCCATGTCGCCGTCAACTGCTGCGTTATGACGCGCCTTTCCGAGGCTCGAATCGACCTAGAAGCACTGAATATGAGTTCAAAAGGCTCAAAACAGGTGGGCAAACCCCGAATAGCTCGCTATCACTGAAAGACATCAGCGATTTCGACTCAGGCGGCTTTAGGTGGAATGGCACTTACATAAGCCGCATGACGTTGAAGTCACGGGCGTAAGCACTTGAATTTTAAGGAAAAAGGAGGTGGCTGACCCATGGATTGATAGGATGGTTGTTACTACGCACCCAAACCATCTTTCCGAAGGCCAGCCACCATGGATCGTAACGCCCGAAGCGTTTTGCATCAACGTCGAACCCGTATCGGACGCCGGTCGCGGGCGACCCAGGCGGTGGAGTTCTTCAACGTGCTGACGAGTCCCGAGTTGCTGGAGACGACCGAGGCGTTGCGGCCCGAACACCGCGAGCGGCTGTATCCGCCAACGGTTGCGCTGTCGATGTTCATGCGCCAGGTGCTGGAGGCCGATGGCTCGTGTCAGAAGGCGGTTAACGGCTGGACTGCGCAACGCGCGGCCGATGGTTTGAGGCCATGCAGCGTTCGTAGCGGCGGGTACTGCCGAGTGCGCCAGCGCCTGCCGCTGGAGATGGTCAGTACGCTGACACACGAAACAGGCCCGTTTGCTCAGCGAGAAGGCGCTGGCGCAATGGCTCTGGCGTGGGCGCTCGGTCAAGCTGGTGGATGGCACCGGGATATCGATGCCCGATACCCCGGAGAACCAAGCCTTGTATCCCCAGCCCAACAGCCAGGCCCCCGGGGTGGGTTTCCCCCTGGCGCGACTGATCTTGGTGATTTGCCTGGCCACCGGCGCGGCGCTCGATGTAGCGATAGGGCCGCACAGCGGCAAAGGCAGTGGCGAGCTCGGACTGGTGCGCCGTCTGCTCGAAGGTTTCTCCCCAGGCGATGTGATGCTGGCCGATGCCCTGTATTGCAACTATTTCCTGATCGCCACGCTGATGGCCGCGGGCGTGGATGTGCTGTTCGAGCAGAACGGCTCGCGCATCACCGACTTTCGCCGTGGCCAGTCGCTGGGCACGCGCGATCACCTGGTGCGCTGGCCCAAGCCGGCCCGCCCAGAGTGGATGACGCCCGAGCAGTACGCGCGCGCCCGATGAACTTACACTGCGCGAAGTCAAAGTCGCGCACCAGGTGCTGGTCACCACGCTGCTCGATCATCGACGGGTCAGCAAGGATGATCTCTCGGCCCTGTACGCGCGTCGCTGGAACATTGAGCTGGACCTGCGCAACCTCAAAACCACGATGGGCATGGACGTACTGAGTTGCCAGACGCCGCAGATGAACGAGAAACAGCTGTGGGTCCATCTGCTTGGCCTACAACGTGATCCGTCTGCTCATGACGCAGGCTGCCTGCAATGCCGGGATAGACCTGCGCAGCCTGAGCTTCAAGCACACGGTGCAACTGTGGACCGAGTGGGTGGCGCGAGGACTTTCTGCCACGAAGGATTGCCAGCGACTGTTCACGTTGAGCGCTCAATGCCGGGTTGGTCATCGGCCCGGACGCATCGAGCCGCGAATGCGAAAACGAAGGCCCAAACCCTATCTCTGGCTGAAGGTTCCGCGCGACCAGGCTCGCCAACATGGCGAGAAGTATGGTCATGCGTATGAGCCAAAGTAAGTGCCATTCTCACTAAGGTGGCAGATCGCTGTCGCAAAGGCTACAGCCCCGCGGGCGGCTTTTTCACGCGGCTTTTTCCAACACTGGAGTGACCTTGGCCAGAGACCCTGGCCCGCCCGTACGCGGCCAAGAGCATCCGAAGAAAGCTTCGATACACGGCCTCCAAACGAGAAAAATCAAGTGCGTCCATGGTCGTCAACCCGGCACAGTTAATGATGTTTACCAATTGAACGCAGATCTCCTGCGCTGGGGCGTCGGATCGCAACTCGCCGACCTGAATAGCCTGGTTCAAGCCGATCAGGACAGCGTCGGCGAGGTCCTTGGAGAACTGATGTACGGTCTTTGAGCTTTCAGCGCTTAGAGCATCTTCCTCTCCGCGCATTCTGGTAATTAAGCTCCAGCCCTGACCCCCGCCGTTCGCATTGAAGTGTTCGTAGCGAGCGCGGTTGAGCGCGATGGTTGCTTCCACCTTCTGCGCGACGGTCATCGCCTCGTYCACCCACACACTGCGAAAGCGCTCGGTCACCTCCGAGATGTACCTCGCGATCACCGCGTCGATGAGGTCACTCTTGCTGCCGAAGTGGTAGTGCACATTGGCGCGCGTGATCTGAAGYTTCTCGGCGATGTCGCCAAACGTGCAGCCTCGAACGCCGAMYTTGACGAGAAGCTCTTGCGCGACGTACTGGATTCGCTCACGCATGTCGCTTCCGGCATCCGGCGCCGCGTCTCCCTCTGGGGCGTTTTCAGGTGAAGGCTGTTTTTGTAGCAAATCCAARTTCTCCCAGTGTGTGTCTAACAAGGTGCACCGTCGCCCAAATGTTGCGCASGCGGCATGGATACGAACCGCATGGGTGCAAGACAAGACTTGACGGCTCCCGATTAGACCATTCGGGTTTATCCCCATGAAACAGTTGACCACAAATACTTGCTTACATGCAAGTAAGTTTGGTAGACTTCCCATTGCCTGCGCTGGAAAATCGCCGGCATTTCCCTTACATCACAAGGATATCTATGTCGAACTTTTCCTCTGGCCTCAGCTGGACGCGCTGCGCGGCCCTCGGCGCACTGTTGTTCAGTGCTCTTGTCGCCTCGGCACAAACCTTTCCTGCCCATACGATTGAACTGGTCGTGCCCAACCCTCCGGGTGGCGGAACGGATGTCGTCGGGCGAGCGATCGCTGAAGCCGCGCAGAAGCATCTGAGCCAGCCCATGGTCGTGATCAATAAGCCGGGCGCAAGCGGCAGCATCGGCTTGGGCGAGGTTGCACGTGCGAAGGCGGATGGCTATAAGCTGGCCGTCCTGATTCCTGAAGTCACCTATCTCGCAACTCTCGGCATCGGGACGATTTCGAACGAAGACTTCGTTCCGCTGGCACAGTTTTCGCAAGATCCTGCCTCAGTTACGGTCCGTGCGGATGCGCCCTGGACGACAATCGAAGAGTTCCTGGCGGATGCGAAGGCCCGACCAGAATCGGTGCGCATAGCGAACTCCGGCAATGGGGGGAGCTGGCACGTTGCCGCGGCCGCCCTTGAAGACAAGACCGGTGTGAAGTTTCTGCACGTCCCGTACCAGGGTTCGGCTCCAGCATTTATGGCGTTGCTCGCAGGCCAAGTGGATGCCACGACCGTTGCCCCCGGGGAGATGGCGCAGCACATCAAGGCCGGAAAACTCAAAGTGCTCGCAGTGATGGCGCCTCAACGTCTCCCCGGCGAATTCAAGACCATCCCGACCCTCGCTGAGCGGGGTGTGAACGTCACGGTCACAGTCGCACGAGGCGTCGCAGCACCGAAGGGAACGCCCGAACCAGTCATCTCCTTCCTGCGCACGACGCTGAAGCAAGCGAGCCAAGACCTCGCCTTGCGCAATCGGATCGCAGCGCAATCGCTGAACTTCCACTACGCAGACGGGCCTGAGTTTGCTGCATCTTTGGCACGTGATGCTCAGGTCTTCCGGCCTCTAGTGAGCCGCCTCAAACTGAACCGGGAGAACTGATGTACCAACTCGAAAACAAGACCGCCGTCATCACTGGAGCCGGCGTTGGCATCGGAAAGGGAATCGCCCTGCGCCTCGCAAGCGAGGGGGCCAATGTCGTCGTGCTCGATCGAGACGAGGAAACCGCCCGCGCCACGGCCGACGAAGTCAGGCGGATGGGTCGCCGGGGTGAGGCGCTATGCGTTGACGTCGGCGATTTCGAGCAGGTACGTCATGCGATCAAACATTCCATCGAAGTATTCGGCGCCGTCGATGTGCTGGTGAACAACGCTGGCATCAGCCCTATGGGCCTCCTCGTTGACACATCGCTTGACACGTTCGACCGCGTCATGCGAGTCAACGTAAATGGGGTATTTCACGGCTGCAAGGCCGTGGGCCCTCATATGATGGAGCGCAGGAGCGGCAAGATCGTCAACATCGCGTCGTGGTTTGGCAAAGTCGGCAAGCACAGTTTCGGGGCCTACTGCGCGTCCAAGTTCGGCGTGATCGGTTTGACCCAGTCGCTTGCGATGGAGATGGCTGAGTACGGCGTCAATGTGAACGCCGTCTGTCCTGGAACGATTGTCGAGACGGCCATGCGCGAGGAAACCGACCGTGAAGCGATCCGCCTGGGTCGACTGACCGCCAAGCAGCGCGAGGGTCAGATTCCAATCGGTCGCGTGGGCTTGCCGTCCGACATCGCCAACGTCGTCGCGTTCCTTGCTTCGGCAGAGTCGGACTACATGACCGGGCAATCGATCAACGTGACTGGCGGCTTGCTGATGCATTGAGCGAGGCAGAGATGAGTGACTTTCGTCTAGGGTACTTTGAGGCTGGCCATGGCGAAGCAGTTGTGCTTGTGCCAGGCCTCGGGGGACTGGGGCGCTTTTGGCGCCCGGTGGTCGATGAGCTTGCGCCGCGACATCGAGTGATCGCCGTTGACCATCCGGGTTTGGGTGGTTCGTCGCCCTGTGAACGGCATAGCATTGAAGGCATTGTCGAAGGTGTGTTGCAACTGCTGGACAAGCTCGATATAGGCAGGTGTGTGGTCGTTGGCCACTCCACCGGAGGCCTGGCAGCCCAAGCACTTGCGCTAGACCATTCGCAGCGCATTCGGGCTGTTGTGCTCAGCAGCACATGGGCTGCGGCGGACCGACGCTTTCGTGACCTGTTCCGGTTGAGACAGCACGTCCTGCAGCATGCGGGGCTTGCCGCGTACGAGTCCCTGGGCCAGCTCATCGGCTATCCGGCTGAGTGGTACGAGGCACAGCTCGCCAGTAATGTGCCGCCGACCCTCGCCGGTGCACACCAGGACGAGAAGGTCACGGTCATTCACGAGCGCATAGACATGCTTTTGGGGTACTCGCGGGCTGAGAGCCTTGGCCAGATGTCACTGCCGGCTCTTGTTCTTGGCGCCGAAGACGACCAGATTGTGCCGTTGTCCCACGCCTACGACTTGCAGGCGCGGATACCTCAGGCGCGCTTGGCAACGCTGCGGGGCGGCCACTTTTCACCGCTAACCCGAACCCGCGACTACGCGGCCACGCTCTTTCAATTCATTCGCGACTACACATGACATTACCGAGCACCCCACCGCGCGTTGCAGTTTTAGGATGCGGCGTTATTGGAAGTCGCGTCCTTCAACTGCTCAGTGCCCACTTCCCCGAAGTTCCCAGCGCAGTTCTGCCGCGGAAGCCAGCTTCGGCTCCCAAGGGCATTGAACAACTCTGGTCAGCCGCTGCCCTCAAGGCGTGGGCTTCGCAGGTCGTTGTTGAATGTGCAGGCCATGAGGCGGTGAGATTAATCGCGGCACCGCTGCTGATGGCCGGCTGCGATGTGGTTCTGGCTTTCATTGGTGCGCGTGGAGACGGGGCATTGCGCTCGCAGTTGCAGGGCGCCTCGCGTTCTTCAGGTGCCCGCCCAATTACCGTGGCTGGCGCCATCGGAGGGTTAGATGCGCTGACTGCCGTACGGCTTGCGGGCCTGGATGCGGTCATCTATACAGGGCGCAAACCGCCCCTTGCGTGGAAGGGCACGCCTGCGGAATTGAGCCTCGATCTCCTGAACGTGAACGTCCCGACCACTGTGTTCGACGGCAGCGCCGCCGACGCGGCTGGCTTGTATCCCAAGAACGCGAATGTCACGGCGGCGGTTGCCTTGGCAGGCATCGGGTTTGACAGAACGCAGGTTCGGCTGATTGCTGACCCGGCGGTGTCGCGCAATGTGCATGAGCTTCACGCTGTTGGGCCCTCCGGAGATCTGTCCGTGCGGCTGGAGAACGCTCCGCTGCCCGACAACCGAAAACATCGTGGCTCACATTTCTCAGTATCGAGGCCGAGCTGCGCAAGTATCTCGACGCACCGTGATTCACGAACTCAGGGAATACACACTCGCCGAACAGGATGGGCCTGTCTACCGAGGCCTTCTGCTGAATGCGAACTGTCCGGAGGACATTTCACCCCCACGACCCGGACGGCAGACTATATGCGCCTTGTCGCCGCCTTCCTTGGAGAGTCACTTTGAAAGCAACTATGTCAGTTTCACGCATCGCGGTACTTGGGCTGGGCGCCATTGGGAGGCGCGTGCTTAGCAGCCTGCAAGGCAGTTTGATGCCAGAGGCCAGCTACGCCGCATTCGATCACCAAGCCCTCACAGGCACGACAGCTGAATGGCAGGGCGTTGAGCGATTTGTGAGTGCAGAGGGGTTGATCGACTGGCGCCCACAGCTTGCTATCGAGTGTGCAGGGCACGCCGTGGTGTCATCGTTGGTCCCTGATCTGTTGCGGCGGGGTGTCGACGTCCTGATCGTGTCGATTGGTGCACTGGTCGACGAGGAATTGCGGAGTTGCCTACATAGCGCAGCACTTGAAGGAGGATCAAGACTGTTGACGGTATCGGGGGCCATCGGTGGTCTCGACGCGCTGGACGCAGCCCGCAGCGCCGGATTGGACGCCGTTGTCTATACCGGCCGCAAACCGCCCATTGCGTGGCGCGGAACACTCGCGGACGGTCCATTTAATCTGGCCAGCATAGCGGTTCCAACGGTAATCTTTGAAGGCTCTGCAGCTGATGCGGCCCGCTTGTATCCCAAGAATGCCAATGTCACTGCAGCGGTGGCCCTGGCAGGGATCGGCTTTGATGGTACGGATGTGCGCCTGATCGCAGATCCAGGCATAGAGCAAAACGTGCATGAACTCGATGTGCGTGGTGCATTCGGACGTTTCAGCATCCACCTCGAGAACAACCCTCTTCCGGATAACCCCAAAACTTCGTGGCTCGCGGCACTCAGCATTGAAGCGGAGCTCCGAAAACACTTACGACTTTCCATCAACCCAACCCAAGGAAGGGATTCGCTATGAGATTAGCCAACAAGTGGTGCGATGTTCACCGTGGACGGTGGTTACACCGCGTGGTAGGCGACTGTTCGGAAAGCGAAACATGATCCACGAGCTTCGTGAATACAAATTCAAGCAGCAGGACTGGCCCAAATACAGGCTTCTGTTTGAAGACTATGGCATGCCTGTGCGCCGAAATGATTTCGGTCGCTTGCTCGGTGCGTGGGAGTGCGATGCCGAAGTCGGCATGGTGGGTTTTGTGCATATCTGGGCCTACGATTCCCTGCATGCAAGGGCTGAACTGCGGGTTCGCCTTGGCCGCGAGAAGGCTTGGACCGATCAATTTATTGTCCCGGCCCGCCCACTCATTCAATCCCAGATCCTTAGCGTTTTGAACCCTCTTGGTACAACGCCGGAATTGGCCGAAGCTGTCAGTCGTCTTGGCTATCTGCACCGATATCGTTGTGCAGTGGGCGGTGCGCCTGCACTTGCTGACCACCTCAAAGGGCTTCACAACGTGTGCTGGACAACAGAGTTTTCTGATCCGAACGAAGTAGCTTGCCTGACAAACGAAGTTGATCCGCTTCGTGCAATGAATGCTGAAGAGGCGAACCCCGTAAAGAAGCTCTCCATGCGAAGCTTCAAATTGAATCCCATCAAAACCAGATGGCTTTAGCTTTAGCCCAAAAAAGAAACCAACTCACGAGGCCTTTATGAACCAAAAACTCCAACCCCTCAGCTTTGACGACCCGAACGGTCAGTCCGCAGTAATTGCAGCCGATGTTTCGGAAAGTTACTGGCAGCCGCAGCCGGCGAATGGATATGCAGAAGTCATCTTGTCACCRCGAAACATTCGCTCAGTGCATCGCTTCTCCTGCGGCACACAAATGCTTCCTCCGGGTGGAAGCGTACGGCTCCATTCCCACGATCGGAGCGAGGAAGTTCTCTACGTGTTAGAAGGTGAGGGCGCTGCAGAGGTAGATGGTAAGAGCTACCGGATGGCCCCCAACACGACGCTCTACCTTGGACACAACCAGAGCCACACGTTTACTAATGACGGAACCACCGATTTGAAGTGGGTGTGGTTCTTTATGCCCGGTGGACTTGAGGACTTTTTCCAAGGGATTGGCACGCCTCGCCAGGCCGGCCAACCTGCGCCGGAGTCGTTCGCACGTCCCGATGATGTAAAGGCCATCGAGGCAGCGACAGTATTCGCATCGAACTGATGCTCTTTCGTCGGAACTCGACTGAGCGCAACGGGTTCAGTACCCGTTTCTCACGCCACCAATGACGGACGGGCCGATGCAGTCCGCTTTGCTTTGAAGCCGAGCTGAAGTTTCCTGAATGTCTGACCCTGACCCGGTTTCCTTACCGCTCAGAAGTTGGGATTTCCGGCTCCTGGTTGCTCTGCAGAACGGGATTGGAATCCGTTCTGCAGAGCGAACTCTTTCGGTGTTTGCCAGTCTAGCGCACTGTGAGGACTGGCCTCGTTATAGAAGCTCCCACTGCTCTATTTTCTCCTGGGCATCGGCCAAACTCGAGCGTGAAGGGTTACATGCTGATGAAACAACAAACCCGGACTTGACCCGTTTCCACGGACACGTTGAGCTTCTTCAATGGACATCTGATGACGTTCCCCCCGAATTTGGGGGGCCGGCAGTTCAGACGGCAATGATGCTAAGGCAAGCGTTTCGGAGGAGCTATGAAGTATTTTGGATGCTCAATGTAGATACACCGACACGTTGCATGCACTCCACCCAACTGTTTTTCGAAGTGGATGTATAACTGCTGACGAGCTTTGGATCAGGTAGTTAGTCCGTGAATGTTGGGCTTAACCAACTCGTCAAGCAACGAACCTTCGGGCAAACTGCGGACGATATGTCGGCGACAAAAGCTCACGAATTCCTGTGCCGCGCGTGATTGGGCCTGGCGGGGGTTGAAAGCCAGCAATGCACGAAAAGGCAAACCGAACGCCAGCGGTATGCAGCGCAGGCCAAGCGCGACGTAGTCACGCGCCACCAAGGGGTTGGTCACTGCCAGGCCGGCGCCCGCCAGCACAAGCGCGCACTGCGTCGCGCTATAAGGGGTTTCAATCACAAAGCGCGGCTCGATGCCTGCTTGCGCAAATGCCACTTCCAGGCGCCGCTGCGCAGGGTCCAGCGATGACAGGCCCACCAGTGGCACCTCTCGCAGATCCTGAATCTGCAGCGACGATTTCCGCGCCAGCGGATGGGCTGCAGGCATGACGCACACGGCAGCTACCTCATAAAAGAGTGAGGAAATCAAGCCGCTTGTGTCGGCCTCATCGCCAAGAAAGGCCAAGTCAACAGCACCCTGAAACAGGGTCTCTCGCAGCACCTTGGAGCTGTCCACCAGCAACTGGCAGCGGGTACGCGGGTAACTGCGCTGGAATTCAGCCAGCGCCCACGGCATGACGCTGGCTGCCAGGGCATGCAGCGAGCCGATCCGCAACACGGTTTCTTCGTGCGACTGTAGCGCCACGATTTTTCGCTGCACCGCATCCAGGCCGTCATAAACCCGCTCCACCTCTTCCATCAAGGCATGTGCCTCGGGGGTCGGCAGCAGCTTGCCTTTAGGGCGCTCAAACAGCTTGAGGCCTGAGCGAATTTCAAATTGCTGAAGTATCTGTGTCACAGCTGGCTGGCTGACATGCAGCGCGGCGGCGGCGCGATTGGCCGTCCCGAGTCGCATGACCATACGAAACACTTCTATTTGACGCGCGCTGACGTCTTTGAGATCGTGCACCAGCACTTCCTTTATATAAGGTTTACTTATTATAAAGTGCAAAACACTGAGATCCGGCGGAGGCGAACTTCCTTACCATCTGCTCATGAATCAGATTTCTTCTACGGAAAGCGAAGGCACCACTTCTCACCTCGCCATTCAGCGAAATTCCTCGATGCATGGCCTGCGTTGCATCTGCTGCGGGCATAACTATCCAGTGCAGGATTTGCCAACAGGCTGTCCGCGCTGTGCGGGCAACGGTACCCCGGCCAGTTTGGAAGCTGTGTATGGCGCGTTGCCTAAAACGCTTCAGACCGCGAGCTCAGGTTATAAGTGGGGCGCCTGGCTGCCATACACGCATGGCATTTCGCTGGCTGAAGGCAACACGCCTTGCCTTGACCTTCCCCGGCTGGCGCGAGAGCTTGGCATCCGCCAGCTGACAGCCAAGCACGAAGGGATGAACCCAACGGGCTCGCACAAGGATCGTATGTCCGCTCAGGGCATCAGCCGGGCGCTGGATGTCGGTGCGCAGACCGTCGTGCTGGCCTCCAGCGGCAACGCCGCAGTTTCGGCTGCCGCTTATTGTGCGGCCGCCGGCCTTCGCTGCGAGGTCGCCACGTATGGCGACATGCCCGAGCCCTATGCCCGAGCCCTCTATCGCTTTGGGGCAAAGCGCCTCGTATTCGAGAGAAGTTTTGACCGTTGGGAGCATGTGCGCCAGCAGGTCGAGCGTGAAGGCGCGTTCGCACTTACCAACTACAGTGTTCCCGCTGTTGGTAGCCCGGTATTCGGCGTGGAAGGTTACCGCGCTGTAGCGCTGGAGTGCGTTGCCGACGGCTGCCTGCCCGATCACGTCCTGGTTCCGACTTCACGAGGCGACCTGCTTTGGGGCCTGTACAGCGGGCTGCGCGATTTGCTGGCTGCCGGTCTCATCCCGCACATGCCCAGGCTTTGGGCGGTTGAACCTTTTCCACGCCTCAGCTTCGTGCTGGCGGGCGCTTCGCTTCAATCGGAGTTTGTGGGGCAAACCGCGCAGTTTTCGATTGCTGGCAGCACAGTCACGCTTCAGCAAAAGCTTGCGGTCGAGCAGTCCGGCGGCGGGGTCGTCGTCATGAACGACGTCGACGCTGCCAAAGGCGTTTCTCAGCTAGCGGCCCAGGGCTTGTGGGTTGAGCTATGTGCTGGCTCTTGTTTTAGCGCGCTGGCAAGCCTTTGCAAGCAGGGCCAGATATTGCCTTCTGATCATGCCTTGCTGCTGCTAACCGCCAAGGGCGATCGTGACACCTTCGATGTTACGTGTTGATTCGATTTCCCTCACCTTTCAAAAGGAGTTTTCATGCTAACCCGATCGCTTCAGGCCCTTCTTCTTGCATGCACATTGCTGGGCGTCAGCGCCCACGCCACCTATCCTGACAAACCCATCCGCCTCATCGTGCCTTGGGCTGCCGGTGGCAGCACAGATGCTATTGCCCGAGCAGTCGCGCAGCGCATGAGCGAGACCATGGGCCAGAGCGTCGTGGTGGACAACCGCTCGGGCGCGTCCGGACGTATCGGCACGGAAGCTGCGGCCAAATCCCTGCCCGATGGCTACACGATCGCCATCGTTGAATTGCCCCACGCCATAGCGCCAGCTGTATTCATCAAGATGCCATATGACCTGCTGCGTGATTTCACGCCCATCTCGATGCTGGGCACTTCGCCGCTGATGCTATTCGTCAACGCATCGCAATATAAAACCGGGGACATCAAGGGTTTTCTTAAAAACGGCCGAGTCAGCGCAGCGCCGTTGGCATTTGCGAACAGTGGCAGCGGCTCCATCAGCCATCTCTCCGCTGAGTTGTTCGGGAGTGCAACGCACATGAAAATCAATTCCATCCCGTACCGGGGCTCCGCGCCGGCCCTGATTGACGTGTCCGCGGGATTGGTCACCGGCCATTTCTCGACACTCGCAAGCGGCACTCCATTGCTGGCATCTGGCAAGATTTCGGCGCTGATGGTGACGGGTTCATCTCGCTTTGCCGGCATGCCCGACGTGCCAACCGCCGCGGAGGCAGGTATCGCCGGCATGCAGTTTAACCAGTGGTGGGCATTGGTGGTGCCCGCTACGACGCCAATCGAGATAGTGCAGCGGCTTAATAAAGAGGCTATCGCAGCGCTGGCGCATCCGACAACACGCGAGCGACTCAACACGCTGGGCATTGAGCTCAAGGGCTCCAGCTCCAATGAGTTGCGCACCTTTATGCGCAGTGAAGTTGAGCATTGGGCCGATGTCGTGCGCAAGGCCGGAATCAGTCCGGAGTAGACCTCAACAGGACCGCCAAGAGTCGGTCTCGTTGCTGAGCTGCGGTTGAACCCATTTAAATCCTCCAAAGCCAGCTTCAAGACCACGGCAAATGCCAAGCAGGACGAATACATGGAAGAGCTCCCAATTCTGATGGTCAGGAGGAGCAACCATGACGCGATTTCACACGTTGGTGCCGTGGCTCCGCAACGGGTGTGCGTTATGCGACATCGGTGCGCATTGACGACGTGACGGTGGCCACCGTGATGGGTGCCGATGGGCATGGCCGTTCACTGTTTTCCTGGCCGCAGTGCCGACGACTGTTGCGCGGCGAGCTGTTCCTTTTGAGCAGAACCAACCCGGCGTCGTTCGACAGCCGTTACTTCGGCCCCATCCGTGTATCGGATGTGATTGGCAGTGCGCAGCCACTGTGGACCTGGAGTGCGCCATGAAGATGTCTTTTATCGTGCAGATGTCCTGTCGCCTGCGTGCAGCGATCGCTGCACTGGCGTTGCCGATCGGGCAGCTTGGCACGCTTGGCGTGCGGCTGGCGCGCAGTCGGAGCCCGAACCTCAGGGAACCGGTGAAGACAGAGGGCAAGATAAAAGGGCCGGTACGTGCCCGGCCGCTAAGCCAGTCTGTGCGTGGGGTTGGCGCGGCACGGCGGCTTGCAGCCTGTGTGCCGCGACTGAGCACAAACCCGCAGGGCATCAGGGTTAGTCACGTGTCGCCTTTGATGCGGTTCGCTGCATTGCGCTGGAGCTTGTGCCATGGCCTCACGTGATGATGACCGTTTCAGGGTCAAGCCAGGTGCGCCCAAGGGCGGTGCTGGCGCGGGTAACGGACAACGTGACTCGCCACGAAGGCGTACGGCTGCAACCGAGGGACTGGCGACGCGTGCGGTCCGCCCAACAGACGTAAAGAGGAAGCCTTCGGCGGCAAGCTGTTCGCAGGCGGCCGTCACGGTTGTTCGCGAAACCCAAGGTCTGCCGCAAGGGCTCGTGTAGATGGCGCGCGTGCGCCTTCGGGGAGCGTGCCGTCGGCGATCTGCGCTCGCAAAAACTCGTATACATAGCGCCCCGTGCCAGGTGGACCCGGATCGTGTCCAGAAGATGAAGAAAACTGGCCCGTACAAAATGAAAAAACCGGTCCTTCCTATTGGCCGGCTTTTTGCCAAAGTTGTGAACTCTGCTTACTTTCTCCGAACGAAATCGATGTATATCCCTTCTCATTTTGCTGAAAACAGGCCTGACCAACTGCAGCGCATCATCCGTGCACATCCTCTGGGCGCGCTTGTCACCCAAGGAACTGCCGGCCTGGATGCCGACCATATTCCTTTTGAGTTCGATCCCGATCCAGGGCCTCACGGCCTGCTTAGTGCACATGTCGCCCGTGCAAACCCTTTGTGGCAACGATGTCCCAGCGGTAGCGAGGTTATGGTGATCTTTCAGAGCGCACAGGCATATATTTCGCCCAACTGGTAGCGCTCCTTAATTTGGAATATTGCTCCGGGCCGAGGCATCGTAGGAAAACGTAATCCCATCCGACGAAATGGAAGGCCTGTTGACCATGAACTGCCCAAAAGAAGCGTTCTAGGGCGTTCCTGACTCAGGTTACAGCACTGAAGATGCTCAAGGTTACTGCCGTCGGCCAATACCCATGATTCCCAATCCGTGCGAGACCCGCGCATTGACCTTAGTCATGTGCCGGCCGAATCGGAGGAAAGCATGTCAGGTATTGAAGAACCGGGTGCAACGATGACCACCTGGCGAACGCGCAGCATTGGTGATCATCATTCGGCCAAAGAGAAGCCTGTTTGGTCATGAGCTGCCCCAAAAGGCAGTTTTGGGGTAGTAGTGACGCTCGTTACTCCGCTGGACATGGTCAACGTTACTGCCGTCAGCCAGCGCGCTTGGGTATCAATCCTTTCAAACTTCGATGCCGACTGATGTGGTGTGTCAGGCGACATGAAAGACTGGCCGCTGTGCTGGCTTTGAAAATCAAGCCAATGACCGTCCACGGGAGTCGGTCAACTCCAGTTGGACTATTCGAGCGCGGCTTTGGCGAAGTTGAGAAGGTCGAGGATTGGGACTGATGTCACCGCACGAATCGCTTTCCGGAAATCGGGCACCAACGTGCATTCGACCACCAGAATGCCGACATCATTGAAGATGCCATGTTCGGCGAATGCCTTGGACAGCCTCGCAGCGAGCTGCTGTGCCATGCGTTCTTTGGTCCAGCCGCTTGACGTCTCGGAGGCGTACGGGTCCAGGGGCCATTTGGCCCAGTCAGACAAGAGTGGCGCCAAGCGTTAGCCGTTCCTGCTACAGGTTCCGCCGTCAGACTCGCTTGACAAGTACGGTACATAGAAATATACTAGGTATATCTAGATGATCAATAGCAGCCGGCTGGATGCTACAGCGAGGAACGAACGTTGGAAAAACACCCGGGCGCAGCTTGTTACAGCCGTCGAATCGCGCGCAAGCGCGATTCGATCTATCACTACTTACGCGAGGAGATTTAATGAAGCGCTTTTGGTTTGCATTGGGAGTAACCACTGTGGCCAAAAATCGCACTTTGGCTGTCGGGCTCAGGCACAAGTTCGGACAGGCAACTTCGAAGCTCCTAGCATGCCGATCTGGAGAGCTTCGACCACGCTTTTTCTCGATGCGCGCTCCCTAGCTGCAAGGAGCGCTTTTTGACGACCACACCTATGACCTCGCCGGGAACTACGACGCTATGACCGACACTGCAATTGAACTTGCTCACTTCGTGAGCGGCACGACATCAAGCGACGTCCCTTCGGCCGTCCTCCGACGCACTGCGCTAAATGTGCTGGACACGATAGCGTCCGCTGCCGGCGGATATGCCACAAAAAACGCGAGCGAAATGCGATCATCGGCCGCCGCCATTTTTGGCGGAGGTCAAAGCGGAATCTGGTTCTCTGGCTCGAGGACTCATAGAGCGGCTGCCATCCTGGCCAACTGCGCCGCAGCAAGTGCGCTCGATATCGACGATGGCCACCGGGGCGCCAGCGGCCATGCGGGCGCGTCCATCGTACCGGCAGTGTTACAGGCTTGCTGCGAATCGGAGCGCGAGGTAAGTGCTCGGGAGTTACTCGTCGCTTGCGCGATCGGCTATGACATCGCGTGCCGGATCGCTGCTTCACGGCTGCGAGGCATGGTTAAGACGTACTCTTCCGGACGCTGGGTGGGCTATGGCGTAGCCGCTGCGCTCGGATGGCTGGAACGGCTCTCGCCGGAAACAATCGCGCACGCGATGACCATTGCAGGGGTGGAGGCGCCCGAGAATCTTCCGGCCGGCTCATACCGCCGCATGAGCAGTGTGAAAGGCGGCAGTCCGTGGTCGACATTGACTGCCATGGTCGCTCTGGAGCGCGCAAAGGCGGGCGCCGAAGGACCGTTGGACAGTTTGGATCGCGCCGATGTGTTTGACGTGAGTTTGATGAAGCGCGGGCTCGGACAACATTGGGAAATCGCGCATACCTACCTCAAGCCCTATGCTTCATGCCGGTACGCTCATGCCGCCACAGATGCGGTGCTGGCGCTGGTCGCAGGCGAATCGCTATGTGCCGCTGATATCGATGAAGTGATCGTTGAAGTCTTCCCGGAGGCATTTACGATCACCAACGAGACGTCGCCGCAGACTTTGGAGGGGGCACAGTTCAGCATTCCTTTTAACGTCGCTGTCGCGGCGCTGCACGGTGCCGCGGCGTTTCGCCCGATGCGATCCGAGCTGTTGCACGACCCAGAAGTGCTCGCCCTGTCGAGCAAGATCCGGCTCCAGGAATGCGAGGAATTCCGCATTGCGTTTCCCAGATTCACGCCTTCACGCGTGAAGCTCAATGTCAAAGGCGAATGGCACGTGGAAATGGTCACGCACCCGCTGGGCGACGTAGACAACTCAATGTCGTGGATACAGGTCGAACAAAAATTCCGCGACTTGACGGCGCGCGCCGATGCGCCGATGCGCGCTCAGAGTGATCGCATTATCCAAGCCTGCAGCGCAATAGCCGAAGACTTTGATCGGCCCGCAACTGAGCTGCTAATTGAGCTCAATTGAACCAGTAAGAGGTGAGCGCTCACGACATGGACCGCAACCGGATTGAAACCGCACAATGAACCGAAAAAACTGTCTCAGCGCAGGGAGCGATGCATGACAAACAACTCACGCGACGACCTCGAGGCGCTGATCCGCCGAGCCGGCCTGTCGCTTTCGCTGACGCAGATCGGGCAGATCCATGAAGCCTGGGCGCTGGTGGAGCCGATGCTCGACCGCATTCGCGGTCCTGGCCGCGATCGCTCCGCCGAGCCCGCGCAGATCTTTCGCGCCAATGCGTATGTGCAGCGCTCCAACGATACGGAAACCGCCTGATGCAGACACCCACAATCGCTGAAGCCGCCGCCTTAATCGCCGCGCGGAAGCTCTCGCCAGTGGAGCTGGTGGAACACTGTCTCTCCCGTATCGAAGCGCTCGATGGCGCCCTGCACAGCTTCATCGCAGTCACCCCCGAGCGAGCACGTGACGACGCCAAGGCCGCCGAAGGCCGCATGATGGCCGGCACTTTGCGCGGCAAGCTCGATGGCATCCCGATTGCCCACAAGGACATCTATGGCACTCGGGGGATCGCCACGACGGCGCATTCCAAACTGCTCAAAGACTGGGTGCCGACAGAGGATGCCCACATTGTGGCGCGATTGGCCGAAGCCGGCACATCGATGCTGGGTAAGCTCGCCACACATGAATTCGCCCTAGGCGGCCCGTCCTTCGACCTGCCATGGCCGCCGGCCCGCAACCCCTGGAATACCGATCATTTCACATCCGGCTCGTCCAGCGGGACTGCAGTGGCCATAGCAGGCGGGCTGATTCTCGGCGGCACCGGCACGGATACGGGCGGATCAGTCCGCGCACCTGCCTCTTTTTGCGGCATCGCCGGCATCAAGCCGACCTATGGGTTATGCAGCCGACGCGGCATTCTGCCGTTGGCCTTCTCGCTCGATCACGCAGGACCGATGGCCTGGACTGTCGAGGACTGCGCGCTCATTCTGCAGGCGATAGCGGGCTATGACGAAGCCGATCCCGCCAGCGTCAATCGGCAGGTACCCGATTACAGCGCCGGCATCGGCCGCGACGTGAAGGGCCTGCGCATCGGAGTGGTAACCAACTGGCACGAGATCGACAACCGGGTGAGCCCCGCCGTTCAGAACGGGATCGAGGACGCTCTAGCAATCTGGCGCGCCCAAGGGGCAGAGATCGTCGAACTCGCGATGCCGTCCTTGTACGAGTATCAGGCGGCGAGCTTCGTGATCATGACCAGTGAGGCGTTCTGCCTGCATGAGCCCTGGATGCGCACCCGCTTCAGCGAGTACGGCGAATTGCTGCGCGATCGCCTGGTGATGGGCGCGCTGATGACCAGCGCCGACTATGTGCAGTCGCTGCGCCGTCGCCACGAACTGTGTGCCATCACGGCCAAAAACGCTGCGGACGTGGATGTGCTCGTCACCGCCGGTGGCTCCGGCGAGGCGCCGCGCATCGACAGCGTGCCGAAGTGGGGCGGCCTGTCGAATCCCGGCTTCTACGACCCGTTCAACATTACTGGATGGCCAGCGATGTGCGTCTGCTCTGGCTTTGGCGAAGGGGGGCTGCCGGTAGCGGTGCAGATCGCCGCCAAGCCGTTTCAAGAGACTCTGCTGCTCCAGGTTGCGGATGCGTTCGAAAAGGCGACCGACTACCGTGCCCGTCGCCCCTCCGTAGACGCTGCGCCAGGCGATAGGGCAAGGGCTTTGCTGAATTCGGACTGCAGTAATGCGATCTTGGAGGCCTGACCAACTGGTTCGCGAACTGGACTCGGGCGCGGTTGCGCTGCCCCGGCCACCCTCGCCCAGTCATCCTCACACGACCGGCTATGAATCGGCAGGCACCTTCCGCCTGCCGATGCAGCCTTATGCGTGAACGCTGACTACAACTCAACATCGACGTTGTGGGATTCGCCGAGGTCTCGGTCCAGATCCGCGCTTGCAAGCTGTCGCCCGAAGCTTGTACGCAAGAGGCGATTGAAATCTCGCACAGGCTGCTGTCGCGATCTAAGAATTCACAGGCGCCTCAGACGTAGAACTGGACGTCCTGCGCCTGTTTCGGTGGCGCGACGAACAGATCCCCCTTCAACCTGTTGTCCGCCGCGCTGAAAATCGGTGCTTCGGGGTCGTTGTTGATCGCCACAATCCACCTTGAAGTGCTTCATGCCCGTCGGGGCGGAATCGCGCTTCTGATGGAATTGGTGACCTCATGCAGCAGAGACCGTCGCGATCGGCTGCTCGTAGCGGGCTTCTTCCTTATAGCCGTGCGAGGTGGCAACAAGGACCACGCGGGCTTCGCGCGATATGGTTCCCGCCCGCACAAGCGTTTTCAGGCCACTCAGAGCTGAGGCGCTGGAGAGTTCCAGATAGAGGCCCGCATGGGCTAGCTCGATCTGGTCCCGGAGGACCTCTCTTTCGTCAACTGAGGCGGCTGTGCCTGCGGTGATCCTCAATGCTTCCGTTGCCTGAAAGGTCACAGTCGAACCACCGAGCGAGACCAGCGCCGAGCTGCCCGGAAAGCTTTCGCGCACGTCGGCGCCGCCTAGCACGCGCGTCATGCGCGGGAACGGCTCGACCGCATGCACCTTCGGGACTTTGGAGATCAGGCCGGCCTTTTGGAGATCGCGGTATCCCTTCGCGACCCCCCACAGGACATCTCCGCGCGAAGTCGGCACGAGAATGTCGGTCGGTTGACCGCCTTGACTCTGGCCGAAGAGCTCGAAAGCGATCGCCCGGTAGCCATCGACCCCGAACGGGTTGCTCCCAACCGGAGGCGTGAGGTAGTTGGTCGCGGGATACCACGCCCCGGCCCGCGATTTGCGGGCGACGAGGTGCCATCGCTCTTCGGCGGTCTCCGTGGCGATCAATTCGGCCCCATGCATATCAACCGCGCGGCGCCAGTTCGCATTCATCTCCGGCGTGGTCACGATCACGCACTTCAGCCCGGCATGCGCGGCATAGGCCGCCAGCGAAACACCCGCATTGCCGCTGGACGCGGCCACTACAGTAGTTGCTCCCACTTCCCTGGCCCGCTGAACCACAAGCGCACTCATCCGGTCCTTGTGAGATCCGGTCGGATTGGCGCCTTCGTATTTCGCGGAGAGGCTGCGCACTCCGATCTGCTCTGCGAGGTGGGGAAGCGCGACCAGCGGAGTCCGCCCCTCGCCGAGAAATGGGCCGCCCGGATAAGCCAGCCACGCTTCCGGGCGGAGAGGATCGAACGTTCCGAAAGCGGCTTCATAGTAGGGCGCGACGCTCGCAGGGAAGCCTGCCGCCAGGCATTCCGGACACCCCTCAAAGTACTCCCCGATGGGATGCATCATGCTGCAACGGATGCAGCGCATGCCCGTCATGTGCGGATTGAGCGATGTCTTGCGCATGGTCATGCCCGCTCCACCTCCAGAGCGACGTCCTTCATTAGCCCATAAAGGCAGTCGCCGCGCTTGGTTAGCGTCGGAAAACGGCGGCAGGCGACTAGCCCGGAAGCGGGGAAGAACAGAGAAAGAGGCGGCTCGGTCGGGTGCTCGATCGAGTGCAGGTATCCTGCATGCTGGCCCGCCGATACGTCCTCGCCTATGGCCACTGACGGCTCGAACAGGCCGTCCGCATCTGCGTAGAGGAAATAGTCCCGTCCCGGCACTTCCGTCATCCGGGTGGGGGGGGCTTCTTCAAGCACATCGTCCGGGCGTATTCCGAGATGACTAAGAAGGCGCCGGACGCCCGAACGGGCAAGATCCGTTCCCATTTTCTGGAGCGTGGCGCCCCCGCCAAGCTCGGCGGTGATCACAGGCACGCCCAGCTGCTCGGCGGCTGCGGGCAAGGTGGTGTTGCCACCACCGCCCTTTCCGTCAGTGAGGTAGCTCACCGGCGCGCCGAAGACGCGCATAAGCTCCACGAGGCGTTTGTGTCGATCCCGATCTGTGGAGGGGCGAATAAGAGCGCAGGGGAAATACTCGAGCGAGCGCCCTCCGGAATGGAGGTCGACCACAAGATCCGCCATCGGCAGAATCACTTCCGTAACGTAGTGCGCGATCATCTCGGTCGCCGTGCCGTGTGCCTTTCCCGGATACACGCGATTGAGATTGCCCTCATCGATCGGTGAGACTCGACGACCTGCTTCGACGGCAGGGAAGTTGAGCGCCGGGAGGATGATGATCCTGCCCTTGATCTCCGCCGCCTCAATCGAGCGGGCAAGGTCGAGAAGGGCGATCTGTCCCTCGTACTCGTCGCCGTGGGTGCCGGCGATGAGCACGGCGGTCGGTCCGGCGCCGTTCCTGATGCAGACAACGGGTATCGGTATCCAGCCATAGGCGGAAAGGTCGGTGGAGATCGGAAGCCGCAAGGCCCCGGCCTGCTTGCCGTCCAGCTCGAAATCGATGGGCGACCAAATGCGCGTTGGTGTTGACATGTCGTGAGAACTTGAAGAAGGGTCTAACGGATGACCGGGAGCGTTTCCGGCGAAAGCGCGCTCAGGAAGTCGATCCCATCGTCGCGCACGTAGATCACCTCCTCGAACTGGAAGACCGCGCCATCGCGTTCGAGCTTCGGCTCGATGTGCAGGATCATGCCGGGGCGGATCACCTCCTTGTCGCTGGACGAGAGCGACGGTGGCTCGGTGACATCCATCCCGCCCCCATGCCCGATTCGCGAGACCATGCCGTAGAGCTCTCCCGGCTTCATTTCGGCCCACATCTTGGTGAAATTCGCGTAGACGTCGGCGCAAGTCATGCCTGCGCGCACCGAGCGGCAAAGCGCGTGCGTCAATTCGCGCATCACCGTGTAGGTCTGGCGCTCCCACTGCTCCGGCTCGCCAGCCCGCGCCGTGCGGTTGCGGTCCGCCGGATAGCCACCATAGGTAGCCCGGAAGTCGGTCCACACATAATGACCTGGCTCCAGCCGCCGCGTTCCCGGAGGCCGCCCATACGCGAAGTCGCCCTTGCTGAACAGCATGGCGATTTGGTCGGCGCTTTCCGCCCCGTTGAGGAAGATCTGGGCCTGCATGCGCTGGTAGAGCTCGAACTCGGGCATGCCGAGGCGTGCCTCTGCAATGGTGCGGTCGAAGGCATCGTTCACGATGGCGAACGCGGTGCGCTTCAACTCGGCCTCAAAAGGCGACTTGATGAGGCGAACGCTCCAAAGCGTCCGTACGGCGCTCTCCAACTTGCCGCCCGCGGACAGGCTTCGCAGCGCATCGACCAGTTCCAGTGAGCCGAGGCCTGCCATGTCCTGGCCATAGTCGAGGGAAATCCTGGGAACGATTCCTTTGGAGGTCGTCCGGACGGTCTCGGACAGCAACGCAACCGCTTCCGATAGGTAGCCGTCGTAGTACTGCGCGGTGAAGGCGCGCTGTTTCAGGCGCACATTCTTGGCTTCCGCCAAGCTGCCGAAGAGAACGAGATCGGTGGCAGTGATCAATGCGAAGACCGGCCTTGCTTTGTAGGCCCACGAGAGGGTGTAGAAGTCAGTGAAATACTGGATGTTCTTCTTGTCCGAAAGAACAATTGCATCCAGCCGATCTTGCTCCATCGCCTTGCGGATGTTCTTCAATCGCGCTTCAAGTTCAGCGGCAGGAACGTCTGGAGCGGGCGATCGGGGGCCGGTGATCAGCCCTGAAACGGCGGTCGAGGCGGTCATGCGGAACGCTCCATCCGAGTGATGCTCTCGGCGGGCAGATTGATTAAGCAAGCGAGTCGTCTTTCCATCATGGGTCCTCCTTGGGAGGTCGGGCGCCAATTGCCTGACCAGATATACCTAGTATGTCATGGTGCGCCATGCTTGTCAACTCCTCCATAGCGATGAAGCAAGACCCGTCGGGTCTGGGTTTACATGGCTCTTGCCGGTGCCCGGACCGACCACCAGCACGGTGTGTGCGCCTGCTCGGCGAACGCGTTCACGAGCTTGGATCGTGTTCTGACGCGCTGCTCCGGCGCCGATGTGGTGCCGAGCGCAGCTAGGCTTGCGAGTGGCTATGCGGTCGGTGTGAGCAGCTGATAGCGTTCCAGCCCAAGAAGGCTCTATCCAGCTCGGCCCGCGGCAAGCGCCGACAACTGTAGATGCCCGTGACCGACTAGCGGCCAAGCCGCAGTGGCCTTGCCGTCTAACAAGACTCTATCGGCGACATTTGTCTGCGAAGCCAAGCGCGAGCGCTTGACGCGCAGCCGCTGAGGTTGGTACGGCGAAAAATGTTCAAGGCGCGCCGCTTTCCAATCCAGCGATGAACTTCCTTTCATACTTTGATCCTATCGACCGTTGATTGGGCTGCTGCGAATATCACGAACGCGCCGAATGCGAGGCCGTTCGAAGCACCGCCCGTCCCGACGGTTGTCAGTCAGATTTTGCTATACTAGGTATATCATGCGCCTCGTGCAACCGAGGAACGATGAAAAGACCACTGGCACAAAACTGCGGAGCTTCTTTTTGACCAAGAAAACTTTCACTCTCAATGGCTCATCCCTCCACGAAGGTGTGAGAGCGGAGATATGCAGGCGCATTGCTGCGGGGATCTACAAGCCCGATGAAGCAATTGCGTCCACCGCGCAGCTCGGCGAGGAATTCGACGTCAGCCCCATCACGGTAAAGCGGGCTGTGCGCGATCTGCAGTCCGCCGGCGTGCTCACCTCCATACCCGGTAAGGGAGTCTTTGTGAATGAGCAGCGCCGCTTTGTCCGGGAACTGGACGTCTGGATGTCCTCATTGGACAACGCGCGCCGGCTCGGTTTCGAGGCGACGATGGAGCTGATCTCGATCACCAAAGAGAAGATCACCGACCCGAGCCTGGGCATCTTCAATCCGCCGGACGGGGCGCATCTCTGCGTGCGCAAGATCATCTACGCTGACGGCACGCCAATCATGTACGACTCGACCTATGTGCCGACCCATGTTCCCGATGCGATCGCCGACGAGTTCAGCGAACGGTTTGTCATCGCCGCGCTGCGGCGTCACAAGATCGAAGTGACGAACATGAGAATAATCATTGATGCATCTCCGGCCTCGCTCGGCGCCCAAAAGGTGTTCTCAATCCCGAACGGCTATCCGATGCTGCGACGCCTCTATCATGGAAAGACCAACAAGCCCGGCATCGCCATCACAGGCGTGGTTGAATCGCCCTTTGACCGACTCGCCTGCTCAGTCAATTTTACCGCTGAGATGCTCGCCGGGATGGGCCAGCCCTCATGAGCGCCCGCTCCGTGCGCTTTGTTCCGGTTAAAACAACCGAGCAGCAAAGCACATTAACGGGTTACCGGGCCCGGGCTCTGGTCGGGCGGCAGCGCAGGGTGGCGGCAAACGCGCTGCGGGCGCCGGCTTATTCCACGGGCGATCTCGTCACCGCCTTGATCGAGCGTACCCGCCGCTTCCTCGGTCAGAACCTGCATTAGCACGCAGACTTAGGCATGACCCGACCCAGCTTCCCCGATGTGCTGAGCCATCACCTCAAGGCTCAGTGCTTTTCCCGCTCACCGGAGGCGCGCTTAATTGCCGCGAATGCGCTCACGGATACGATTGGCTGCATCTTTGCAGGGTCGACTGACTCTGTCGTGCGCGGCGCCTGCCGAAGCCTCGGCATACCCTACGTGGCAGGGCAACTTGTCTGGCCTGGCCGTAGCGTCCTCCCCGAAAGCGCAGCACTTGTCAATGCCACCGCCGCGCACGCACTGGAATTCGATGATCACGAAACTCTAGGCGTCACTCATCCAAGTGCAGTGTTGGTGCCTGCGCTGTTGTCGCTCGCCCAAGACGTCGATTGTCGGGGTGTCGATCTCCTCGATGCATATATTGCTGGATTCGAGACCATCAACGGCCTCGGTGCGGTGCTCAATCCGCGCCACTACGCAAGCGGGTGGCATTCCACCTCCACCATAGCCGCGCTAGGAGCGTCAGTAGCGTGTTCGATATTGATCGGTAACAACCCGGAAACGACGGGCCATGCATTTGGAATCTGCTGCAGTCTTGCTGGCGGCACGCGTGCCCAATTTGGCAGCATGACCAAACCGTTGCATGCGGGCTTTGCCGCGCATGCGGCGGTGCGGTCGGCCGCCATGGCCAAAGCAGGCATCAACGCATCTTGTGACGCCTTCGACGGGCCCTTCGGTCTGATGCAGCTGATGAGCGGCGAGTTAAGTGAATTGGAGAGCGAGCGGGAATTCATTTTTCCCCCCATTGAGGACCATGGCCCTCTTGTGAAGCCCTACCCATCCTGCGCCGCAACACATCGCACCGTTGATGCCATCTGTGATCTGATGCGATCGCACGGGCTGGGGCCTGAGCACGTCGCAGAAATCACCACCGAAATCCCAGCAGTCGCGGCGAGCGCCCTGATTAATGGGTATCCCACCAATGCGTATCAGGCGCGTTTCTCAATGTCCTATTGCGCCGCAGCGGCTGTCGAAGGCGGCGGGCTCACCCTGGCAGACTTCACGCCGGAAGCGGTTTGCCGCTCCGCCGTTCGGCTGCGGGCGGATAGGGTTCGGCTAACGTCCTACATTGCCGAAGGCAATCCATTTGCGTCGGGAAACTACAGGGTTCGCACCGCCATCCTCACGAAATCCGGCGATAAGCTGCTAGACGAGCGGCTCCATGCCCGAGGGTCGAAGCAGAATCCCCTGTCCTCGGAAGGGCGCTTCGCGAAGTTCGCGGACTGCTTGGCGGCAAGTGGCGGTGAGGAGAGGGCCTCTAAGTTATTCGAGGCTGTCTCGCATGCCGCGATGCAAGCGAATGTGTGCACGCTGACAAGCCTCTTGCGTTAGCCAAAGAACACACTCGCCACTTTTTGGATTTCCTACTTTGCAACTATGCCAATGCTATGGCGATAAGAATGCTTATCGCTATAGCTACTCCTGCTGACCTTCTAGACTTACGCCACGACCAACTCGAGGGGGCTGGAGTAGGCCATGATGGGAAACCAAGGCGCGAGCCAAGCGCCGTTGTTCTGACCTGCCCCCTACCGGCTTACCAACTGAACTGAGGAAGTCCGGGATTGCAAGGTTAATCGATCTGTGTGGTGGTTGATGTGGATTGAGCTGCATCGCCAGCGCGCTGGCGATGCAGCTCGGCGAATCGAGCCGGTGGGATGCGCCCCAGGCTGCTGTTGGGCCTGACCTCGTAGTAGTCCTGCCGCCAGGCTGTGGCAGCGGTCCTGGCGTAGCGTAGCGTCTCGAACCATTGGTCATTCAGGCACTCGTCCCTGAACTTGCCGTTGAAGCTCTCGCTGTAGCCGTTCTGCATGGGTCGGCCTGGCTCGATCAGGATGTGCCGCGCGCCGTCGCACTGGCACGGCTGGGAGGGGGCAGGTCAGACCGACAGATCGTCCGACGTAAGCCCAACAAATGGAGCTGCACATGCGAAAAGCCACAAACGCCGGATGATGAGAAATCTGCAGATCGCCTTTTGAGATGCCTCAAGTCCTGCAGCTGTTGCCCGTGTCCAGGTCCCTCCTGGGATCAAGGGATTTCGGAGGTGAGGGCCGTCTATCCCGCCGGAATCAAGCTGTTGGCGCGCACGGTTGCTTGGCGTAAAGCCGACATTGATGCACTGTAATAGTCCGACGGACACCGTTATTGACGAGCTGCCTTTGGGCAGTCAGATGTCCATGACGTAGCGCAGCATTGCAAACTGGACGCGCCAACCGGTGCCGCCTTCGCAATCGACAGTGGCCGTGCCTTGGTTGATGCGGGTGATGGCTCCCACCTGGGGCTGCAGATATTTGTCGGTGAACGAGACCTTGTCACCGCGGCGGAAGTCATCTGGCCCAGGCTTTTGTACTGGTGTTTGATTGGTAGTGGGTGTTGGGCTTTCGACCCGTTCGCTGGTTTCTCCTGGGTCGATGGCTGCATAGGACAGCTTCCATTGGGAACGAGACCGTCTTCGTGCACGGTCACCTGGTCCGCCAGAATACTTGTCGTCCCGATAGAGCTTGAATTCTTCAGTTCAGGCCTCGTGGATCGAGGAGCGATGCCGTCGACCATTTGGGCACGAAGGCCGGCGCGCGAAGTGCCTCGTCCAAAATCCAGGGCCCTGGCGCCGCCTGCTTGTACAAAGGGGCGACGGTTGGGACAACCAAGTCGTTCGATACGAAAAGCATTCAAGGACAGTACGGCGGCAAAGCTGCTGGCCGGAAAGGTGCCGCGGTGGACGTTTGCAGCGAGAGAGATCGGACTGAGTGTCCAGGCGCTCGAGCGCTGGAGTTCGAGGTGCTTACCAAGTCGGCGCGCGAGCGGGTGTGTGAAGTTGAACTTCGGTTTTCAGTTGGATGATGTTGCGCCGCATGTGCGCCTGGTGGCGCTGGATCAAAGGCAACCCTGAGGGTCTCCACGATGGCCTTGTGCCACAGGCAAAATGCGCTCGCCATCGAGCCCGTGGTCGATGAGGTCAGACAGCAGGGAGCGCACGCGTCGCTTCGGTGGAGCCCCTGCGGCGGGTGGTAGCTTAACGAGCCGCCAACCGTTCAATCCCCGATTTGATGCCGATCCATTCGTCGGAATGATCTCGCTTTCACTGAAAACGTAGTAGTGCCGTCTCGGGGTAAACCCCATCTTGCCACACTAGGTATACCTAGTATGATATTGACATCCATCCGTCAATCAGGCTCTGATGACGGAGGAAACCTACAGTGGGATGGGCTAGCGCCTGCTTCACTCACTTCAAGCAAAGGACCCGAAATGGCTTTCCTCTCCAAGATTTATGTGTCAGCCCTGATGCTCATCGGCCTGGCAGCTGCAGCTCCTCAAGCGGCTCAATCCCAGCCGATCAAAGACCGCGTTCTCAAAGAAGGCCGCATCACGATCGGAATTCACAACCAAGTGCCGTGGGGCTTCAAGACGGAGACCGGCGAAGTGGCCGGTTTCCACCCCGACATGATCAAGGCCGTGCTCGGACCTCTTGGAGTCAACAAGGTCGAGTTCGTGATAGCAGAATGGCCTGCAATGATTCCAAGCCTGGTTGCAAGACGAGTCGATGTCCTTGCTTCCGGTCTGGCAATCAACCGGGTACGATGTGAGCAGGTCATTTTCAGCGATCCTGATCTCGCCATTGTGGACGGAGTGCTTGTGAAGAAGGGCAATCCGCTCAAAATTCATAGCTACGCGGATATTGCCGCCAATCCGAAGATTCAGGTGGGCGGTTCGCGCGGGAGCTCAAGCGTGGAAAATGCAGTTAAGGCTGGCGTGGCGAAGTCCCAGCTCCAGATGTTCCCGGGCGTGGAAGCCGGAGTTAGCGCGCTTCTCGGCGGTCGCGTCGATGCGGGAAGCTACTCGTCGGCGACGGTGATTGCGGTGATCAAAGACCCCAAGATCACTGGCATCGAGCGCGCCACACCGTTCAAGGGATTCGTCGAAAACGGCCGTGAAGTCGCAAACTATGCGGCGATTGCCTTCCGGCCCGAGGACACGGCACTTCGCGACCTCTACAACGAGAGTCTGAGGAAGGCAAAAGCAGATGGCACGGTCGAAAAGATCATGGAAAAATATGGTTTTACCTCAGCCGAAGCCGCGCCGATGGGGATGACTGCGCGCGACGTCTGCCAGGATAAGTATCGCTGAACCGCTGACGGAACACGGCCGTGAGTTTTTTCACCATACTTTCCGGGATATTCGAGGGCTTCCAGATCACCGCACTGGTGACGGCACTTGGGCTTCTCTATGCAATTCCATTCGCGCTGCTCTTCGGAATATTCCAGCATTTTTCCAAAGGGGGGCTGCGCGGACTAGTCACCGCTATGATCGAGTTCTGGCGCAGTGCACCGGTGATCGTTCTGCTCTACGCCTTCTACTATTCCTTGCCCGCCTTCGGCGTCTATCTGTCTGCGATCGCCGTCGGCTCGATGGTGCTCGGCCTCAATATTGGCGGTTATGGTAGCCAATCGGTCAGGGCAGCACTCCAGGCTCTGGACCGGGGGCAATCTGAAGCTGGGCTCGCAATCGGCCTCACCCGTTTCGACGTCCTGCGCTTCGTCGAACTGCCGCAGGCGATCACGGCGATGATCCCGACCTTCATCAACCAAGCAATCCAGCTTATCAAGGGGACGTCCTTGGTCTCGCTCATTACGCTCACCGATATGACCTTCCGAGCCAAGCAGATTTCCCAGCTCGAATATAACCCCGTCGGCATCTATACAGGGCTCCTCATCGCTTACTTCATCGTCTGCTACCCAGTGACGATCATCGGCCGGCGGATTGAAATGGCGTTCGGAAAGAGCAGGGAGAAGATCAATGAATTTTGACGTCTCATTTGCAATTCGGATCGTGCCCGAGGTGCTCCAGGGGCTTGGCAACACGATCCAGGTGACGGTGCTGAGCTCAATCGGGGCAGCGCTCCTGGGATTCACCTGGGAGATTCTGCGCCGCTCTGCCAAGCCGATGCGCTATCTCATGCGCTTCGTCATTGATTTCATTCGGTCTACGCCGGTACTTGTGCAGCTTTACTTCATGTTTTTTGTGCTGCCCTACTACGGCATTGTGCTGCCGGCGATGTTCGTGGGCATCTTCGGGCTGAGCTTCTATTATTCAGGCTATCTGGCGGAGGTGTTTAAGGCCGGAATTGATGCTATCCCGCGCGGACAGTACGAAGCGGCGCACTCCTTGCGCCTAAGCGCCTTCGACACGATCGTCTTTGTTATCGCACCACAGATGCTGCGCAACATCGCAGCGCCCATGGGTAGCTACTTCGTCTCCATCCTCAAGTCGACACCTTACTTGGCGATCCTCGCAGTGCCGGAGATGTTGGGGAGCGCCTTCGATGTGGCCTCAGAAACCTACCGCTACGCCGAACCCATGCTTGTGGCGGGAATCCTGTTCCTGATCCTGGCGCTCACCGTAGCACTATTCGTCCAGCGGCTCGAAAAGCGGCTGATGCTATCGACACGGCGCTAAGCGCGTTTTTGGAGACAAATAATGAGCGCAACCATGCGTGCAATCAAGACTGGCCCGGAGCCGGTAGCGACGTCAGCCGAGCCTGTAGTCGAAATTCGTCATCTGTCGAAGTGGTTCGACGCCTTCCAAGTTCTGAAGGACGTTAATTTAACGGTACGCCATGGCGAGCGGATCGTCATCTGCGGCCCATCGGGGTCGGGAAAGTCGACGCTGATCCGCTGCATCAATCAGCTGGAGGTCCACCAGGAAGGGCAGGTGATTGTCAACGGCGTGGAGGTGGAGGCGGGCATGAGAAGCCTTCCATCTCTTCGCCGGGACATCGGAATGGTGTTCCAGCAGTTCAACCTTTTCCCGCATCTAACCGTCATTCAGAACTGCACCCTCGCTCTGACCCGTGCGAAAAAGATGAGCAAGGCGCAGGCGCGAGAGATCGCGATGCGGAACCTTGAGAAGGTCCGCATCCCCGAGCAGGCCGAAAAGTACCCGGCGCAACTGTCGGGTGGCCAACAGCAGCGCGTGGCGATCGCGCGGGCACTCTGCATGGCGCCGAAGATCATGCTTTTCGATGAGCCAACCTCTGCCCTCGATCCCGAGATGGTCAACGAAGTGCTGGAGGTGATGACGGCGCTCGCACTCGAAGGCATGACAATGCTTTGTGTGACTCACGAGATGGGCTTCGCCCGCAAGGTGGCAGACAGGATCATCTTCATGGACCAAGGTGAAATCGTCGAGGAAGCGCCACCGCAGAAATTCTTTAGCGCACCGGAGGCGGAGCGTAGCCGCCGCTTCCTCGAACAGATCCTGCATTAGCGCGCAGTCTTTCCCGACCAGGCCCAACTTCTGCGAAGCGCCGGGCCATTAACTAGAGATCGCGCTCACGTGAAGCGCGCTCAATTGCCGCGGGTGCGCGCACCGATGCGATTGGCGGGGAACTGACGTGGAGACACTAGCCGGTAAGCAAAAGGCTATTCATGCATGCCCTCCGCGAGAGCCTGCGACTCATCAGCGGCGCCGAAGGTGACCAGCGGCGCGCGCAACTGCAGCAATTGATCACCCAGCTGCGCACGCAGCTTACCGACCTGATCGCCGCGCACCCGACCCTAGGTTGGCAACTGGCGGACTCCAGCACCGCGATTCAGCCGCTGATCGTGGGCGACAACGCCGCCGCCCTTGCACCGATAGCGGCACTGGATCCGCAAGGCCTGTGGGTGCCGGCCATCCGTCCGCCCACGGTACCGGTGGGCACGGCCCGGCTGCGCATCACGCTCAGCGCCAGCCACAGCGCAGCGGATGTGCAGCGCCTGGTCGATGGCTTGGCCTGCGCCGCCCGGGAGTCGCCATGACAACACCTCATCCACTGCACGGCTGTTTCGTTACTGGCACCGACTCCGAGGTCGGGAAAACCCATGTCAGTGCGGCGCTGTTGCACTGGTGCGCCCAGCAAGGCTGGCGCAGCGACGGGCTCAGACCGGTTGCCGCTGGCACTGTGCTGATCGACGGCCAGCCGGTGAACGAGGATGTGCGGGCCTTGCGCGACGCTGATGCGACATCCGCCGCCATGGCGGCCTATCTGGACAATACGGCCCTCAGAGGGCATGTTTTCATAGCTTTCCCTTTTTTCTCTTCCCTCTTCATCTGAGAAACACCCATGACGACCATAGCCACCATTCCCGTTTCGTCCCTGCGTCGCGCGTCCGCGCTTTCTACCGCGCCGCCAGCACCGCTTCGCTGGCAGGTCGAAGACATAGCCGCCCTGTACGAACTGCCGTTGATGGATCTGCTGTTTCGCGCCCAGCAGGTGCATCGCGAGCACTTTGACGCCAACGAGGTGCAGTTATCCACTCTGCTGTCCATCAAGACCGGCGGCTGCGCCGAGGATTGCGGCTATTGCCCGCAATCGTCCCATTTCGAGACCGAGGTGAAAGCCAGCAAGCTGATGGCGCTGGCCGAGGTGATGCAAGCCGCGCAGGCGGCCAAGGCCCAGGGCGCCACCCGCTTTTGCATGGGCGCGGCCTGGCGCAGCCCCAAAGAGCGCGACATGGAGCGCGTGACCGAGATGGTGCGCGAGGTCCGGGCGCTGGGCTTGGAGACCTGCATGACACTGGGCATGCTTGAGGCCGAGCAGGCCCAGGCCCTGAAAGACGCCGGGCTGGACTACTACAACCACAACCTGGACAGTTCGCCCGAGTTTTACGGCGACATCATCAGCACCAGTACCTACCAGGACCGGCTCGACACGCTAGGCCATGTGCGCGAAGCCGGCATCAATGTCTGCTGTGGCGGCATCGTCGGCATGGGCGAAACCCGTCTGCAGCGCGCCGGGCTGATTGCTCAGCTGGCCAACCTCAGCCCTTACCCCGAATCGGTGCCTATCAACAACCTGGTCCCAGTGGGAGGCACGCTGCTGGCGAATGCCGCGCCGCTGGACCCGTTTGAGTTCGTGCGCACCATCGCCGTGGCCCGCATCACCATGCCCCTGACCATGGTCCGCCTGTCGGCCGGTCGCGAACAGATGGACGAAGCCCTGCAGGCGCTTTGCTTCGCGGCGGGCGCCAATTCGATTTTTTATGGCGACAAGCTGCTCACGACCAGGAATCCGCAAGCCGATCGCGACCGCCAGCTGTTTGAGCGCCTGGGACTCAATACCCAGGGCGCTCGCCCCACAGCGCAAGCAGCGAAGTAGACATGAACGCGGTAACCATGAGCGCAGACCTGAGGCCGCCAGCGCTGGCGCGTCCCTTCATGGATGCCGCGTTCCTGATCAACCCTTACCCGACTTACCAAGCCTTGCGGGAAGCCGGACCGATCCACTGGAGCGAGGAGTTTTTTGGCGGTGCCTGGCTGCTGACGCGTCACGCCGATGTCGAACTGGTGCTGCGCGACCCGCGCTTTTCCGCGCAGCGTACCGGTGGCTGGATCAAGGACCGCGAAGACACTGCGGGTGAACTGAACGGCTTTCAACAGCTGTTTGCCCGCGCCCTGCTGTTTCTCGACGCACCGGACCACCCGCGCATCCGCAAGGTGCTGCATGCGGGTTTTCGGCCGGATGTGCTTCAGCGGCTGGTGCCGCACATTGAGCCGGCGGTCACTGAGCTGCTCGACCAGGGGGAGGGCGCTGACTGCTTCGATTTCATCGAGACGGTCGCCCGGCCGCTGCCGGTGCGCGTGATCACGCTGCTGCTGGGCATCGAGAACCTCCAGTACGATGACTTCATGGCCTGGTCGGAGGATCTTGCCAGCTTCATCGGCGCACTGCAGCCCACGCGAGGGCAGGCGCGCCGGGCCCAGACCAGCCTGCTGGCCATGAGTCGCTATTTCGAGATCCTGCTGGAACAAAGGCGCCAAACGCCAGGCGACGATCTGACCAGCCGCTTGGTGCAGGCCGAGGCCCGGGGCGAGATCCAGGGTGGCGCCGAGCTACTCGCACAGTGCGCCATGCTGCTGTTTGCGGGTTTTGAAACCACCCGCCATTTGCTGGGAAGCGGCTTGCAGGCATTGCTGGCGCATCCCGATCAATGGCGGCGCCTGCGGCAGGCCCCCGAGCTGCTGCCTGGCGCGGTGCGCGAGCTGCCGCGCCACGATAGTCCCGTGCAATACACCGGACGGCGTGTGGTGACCGATATGGTGCTGCACGGCCAGCAACTGCGCCGTGGCGATCTAGTGGTACCCCTGATCGGCGCCGCCAACCGGGACCCGAGGCGTTACGCGCAGCCCGACGTTCTCGACATCACCCGGCGCGACGGCAGTTCGCTCTCATTCGGCTCGGGCCCGCACGTTTGCATCGGTGCGGCGCTCACGCTGATGGAAGCCGAGATCGTCTTCCGGCAATTGCTGCGACGCCGGCCCGAACTCAGCCTGGTCGAGGCCATGCCGCGCTGGATCGGCAACCCGCTCTACCGCGGTCTGGTGACACTGCCGCTGCGGCGCGGGGCGCCCGCCTAACCAACGACTCTCAAGCCCGCATGGCGTCGATCCGGCCGCGCAAGCGGTTCACGAAGGTCCCCCTCTGCAGCGGTGTCGACGAAGGCAATGAGTGTTTTCGTGGGCATACATAGCCGGTTCACTGTTTCAGTGCATTCAAGCGGAGCGCCATTACTTAATGCCCATCTACTGTGGTCTACGCTGTGGATAAATGCCTGAATAACTCGGAAATGTGGCGCCAGCAGTGGGTTTGCAGATCATGCTTAAGAAATAGGCAGTTGAGGTGGAGCTTCAGCATGACGAAATTAAGTGGTTGGGGGACACCGGGCCGCTTCAGCCCGTTCGTCCAGTTCGCGTACCAGCCGGCCGACGTGACGCGCAGCCAGAAGCCGGGGTTTAGGAAAGGTAGGGGTGCATTCGCTCTCCATTGAAAGGTCCTGAACATGATCAAATTCCGCGCACACACGTCGGCCATGCCGTATACCCAAGTCGAACTCTCTGCCTTAAATTTCCGTCCATTCCGAACGATTCTGGGTGAGGCGCCTCGTCCCGAAAAAATTCATGAGCCAACCCGACTACACACACTGATTACGCCCCTGCAATCTCGGCTCGATTGCCGTGATCTCCAAGCAGGGGATTGGAAGGTTGTGGAGCGCCTTATACGAGATTTGTTGGGCGGTTCTTTAACAAGCTACCAGCGCCAGTGGGACATCGAGCTTGGACGCTGGCGGATTGAAGTCAAGTTCAGCGCCGGAAGAGACAGAGCAAGTTGGAGCAACCTGCTGGGCGCGAATCATGATCGAAACTGGCACTACGTGATCCTCGTCTGGCGCCGTCGGCGGCCGGTGGAGGCCGATGACCCTCTAGACGCGAATTTCGTCTTCCTATTGATGTCTTGGGATGAGGTCTACCGCCACCTTTACCATGTCGATGGGGGAGGACAGTTCAACATAGCGGCCAGCCATCTCCAGGCACCGATGGCACGCCGCCGCAGGTTAGGCGACGAGGTGCCCGAAGCACTGCTCGCTTCCATCCGCACTGCTCAGGAGCTAAGAAGCTTTGCGCGTATGCAGGCACTGAGGGACCCTGGAACGAATGTCATCCGAAGACGGAGGCAACCTCACCGACAAATGAGGTCAGCCATGGCTCGGAGCTGCTAATTCCCCGGAATACAGTAGAGTGAAGTCCATCGCCCGCGCCGCCGGCGTCTGGAGCCAAGCGTCATAGCTGTCCTCCGACAGGATCACCACCATGCGCTTTTCGTCGGTCGCCTTGTGGAGCTGGCGCATGAGCGGGTGATCATCAGCGTTCACGGTCACCTCCCCTAGAAAAGCTCCCCGTCACCTATCGCGGGCGGCTTGCGCTAGAGCTGGCGACACGGTACAAAAAAACCTGTACTGGCGGCTACATGGTGGCTACATGACCACCAAAGAAAAAGGGCTCACTACTAATTTAATAGCAATGAACCCCTATCTTGATTGGTGCCGGAGAGATGAATCGAACACCCGACCTTCTCATTACGAATGAGCTGCTCTACCGACTGAGCTACACCGGCTTGGTATGAATTACAGCCCGCAATTATAGCCCGGAGTGGTAGCCGGTCACCCGCTCCACCTCATTTTTGGACCCGAGGATGACGCTGACCCGCTCGTGCAGCTTGCCGGGCTGGATATCCAGGATGCGCTGTTTGCCGTTGGTAGCGGCGCCGCCGGCCTGCTCGACGATCCAGCCCATGGGGTTGGCTTCGTACATCAGGCGTAGTTTGCCGGCCTTTTCGGGCTCGCGTTTGTCCCAGGGGTACATGAAGATGCCGCCACGGCTCAGGATGCGGTGAACGTCGGCCACCATGGAGGCCACCCAGCGCATGTTGAAGTCCTTGCCGCGCGGGCCTTCGGTGCCCTGCAGGCATTCGTCGATGTAGCGTTTCACCGGCGCGTCCCAGTGGCGCATGTTGCTCATGTTGATGGCGAATTCCTTGGTGTCTTCGGGGATGCGCACGTCTTCCTCGATCAGCACAAAGGAGCCCTGCTCGCGGTCTAGCGTGAACATGGCCACGCCGTCGCCCACCGTCAGCACCAGCGTGGTCTGGGGGCCGTAAACGCAATAGCCGGCAGCGACCTGTTTGTTGCCCGGCTGCAGGAAGTCTTTTTCTTCGACAACGGCATGATCACCGGGCTTTTTCAGCACGCTGAAAATGGTGCCAATGCTGACATTCACGTCGATGTTGCTGGAGCCGTCGAGCGGGTCGAACAGCAGCAGGTATTCGCCTTGCGGGTAGCGGTTGGGCACCGCATAGATGCTGTCCATTTCTTCCGACGCCATGGCGGCCAGGTGGCCACCCCATTCGTTGGCTTCGATCAGCACTTCGTTGGCGATGATGTCGAGCTTTTTCTGGACTTCGCCCTGTATGTTCTCACTGCCGGCCGTGCCGAGCACGCCGCCCAGCGCGCCTTTGTTGACGGCCTGGCTGATGCCTTTGCAGGCGCGGGCCACCACTTCAAGCAGCAGGCGCAACTGGGAGGGGATGTGACCTTCTCTGCGTTGCTGCTCAACCAGGTAGCGGGTGAGGGAAATTCTTTGGGACATGGTGTACTCCTGTGGTGTGTGGCGTTAGTCGGCCAGTGCGCGCGTGACGACTTCGAGCGTGTCCTTGCTCAGGTCGGTCTTGGCCGCGACCCGGGCAATCGCTTCGCGCGCGGCGCTTCGGTAAGGCTCGGCCAGTTTGCTCCAGCGGTCAAGTGCACGGGCCAGGCGGGCGGCAACCTGCGGGTTGATGGCGTCGAGTTCCATCACGCGGTCGCTCCAGAATACGTAGCCGGCGGCATCCGTGCGATGGAAGGCCGCCGGGTTGGCCTGGCAGTAGGTGCTGATGACGCTGCGGGCGCGGTTGGGGTTGCGCAGGCTGAAATCAGGGTGCTTCATGAGCTGCCTGACTGCGGGCAGGATGTTGCCGCCGCGGTCTGGCGTGCCAGCCTGCAGGCCAAACCATTTGTCGATGACGAGTGCCTCATCTTTGAACATGGCGTGGAACTTCGTCAGCGCTTGGGCCGCCAGCGGATGGCCGCTGGAGACCAAGGCGGACAGCGCGTTGAAGCGGTCGGTCATGTTGCCCGCATCCTTGAAGCGCTGCAGCGTCTTGCCGGGCCACACGGTATCGCCGGTGGTCATCGCGGCCAGGCAGAGCTGGGACAGGGCCATGCCCGCCAGCGCGCGGCGGCCTGACGAGGTGGGGTCGGGTGTATAGGCACCCGTGCCCTGGTTGGCTTCGTAGACCTGCTGCCAGTCACCGGCCAGTGCCACGGCGAGCTGCTGGCGCATGGCCTCGCGCACCGCGTGGATGCGCTGCGGGTCGACCACGTCGAGCTGCTCGGCCAGGTAGGTTTCCGAGGGCAGGGTGAGCACCAGTTCCTTGAACGCGGCATCCAGCCCGGGGCGGTGCAGCACGCTGCGCATGGCCGCCACATAGGCATCGTCGAGCGGCGCAGCCTCGACGGGGTAGGCGACGGCAGCGATTGACTTGATGGCGCGCCTGACGGCCAGCCGCTGGCCGGCTTCCCAGCGGTTGAACGGGTCGCTGTCGTGGGCCAGCAGGTGCAGCAGCTGGGCATCGGTGTAATCAAATTCCAGCACCACCGGGGCGGTGAAGCCGCGCAGGATGGACGGCACGGGCTCGGCATCGACATTTACAAAGGTCAGCGTTTCGCTGGCTTGCGTGAGCACTACGGTGCGGGATGTTCCCGCTGCGGCGGTTTCGTGGGCCAGTTGCAGGGGCAGGTCGGCTCCGTCGGCGCCCAGCAGGCCCAGACCCACCGGAATGACGAACGGCTCCTTCACTGCCTGGCCGGCGGTGGGTGCGCAGCTTTGGGACAGCGTCAGGGTGTAGGTGCGGGCGGCTGCGTCATGCACGCCCTGGGCATGCACGCGGGGTGTGCCGGCCTGGCTGTACCAGCGCTTGAACTGCGGCAGCAGACGCGCCAGGTCAGACTCCGGGTTGGCATCGGCAATGGCCTGTGCAAAGTCGTCACACGTGACGGCTTTCCCGTCGTGCCGCTCGAAGTACAGGGTCATGCCTCTGGCAAAACCTTCACGGCCTACCAGGGTCTGCATCATGCGCACGACCTCGGCGCCTTTTTCGTAGATGGTGACGGTGTAGAAGTTGCTGATCTCGATATAGCTGTCGGGCCGTACCGGATGGGCCATCGGGCCCGCGTCTTCCGGGAACTGGGCGGTGCGCAGCACGCGCACGTCTTCAATGCGCTTGACGGCGCGGGCCGACGCCTCGCCGCACAGGTCCTGCGAGAACTCCTGGTCGCGGAATACGGTCAGGCCTTCCTTGAGGCTGAGCTGGAACCAGTCGCGGCAGGTGACGCGGTTGCCGGTCCAGTTGTGGAAGTACTCGTGGCCCACCACGCTTTCGATGTTCGAATAATCGGTGTCGGTGGCCGTCGCCTGATTCGCCAGCACGTACTTGGTGTTGAAGATGTTCAGGCCCTTGTTTTCCATGGCGCCCATGTTGAAGTCGCTGGTGGCCACGATCATGAACCGCTCCAGGTCCAGCGGCAGCCCGAAGCGGGCTTCGTCCCAGGCCACCGAGTGCATCAGCGAGTTCATGGCGTGCTCGGTCTTGTCGAGGTCGCCGGGGCGCACATAGACCTGCAGCGTGTGCTCCTTGCCGGCGCGCGAGGTGATGCGCTGCTCGCGGCTGACCAGCTGGCCGGCCACCAGTGCAAACAGGTAGCTCGGCTTTTTGTGCGGGTCCACCCATTTGGCGAAATGGCGCGGGCCGTTGGTGCCGTTTTCCAGCATGCCCTGTTCCACCAGATTGCCATTGGACAACAGCACGGGGTACAGGGCCTTGTCGGCGCGCAGCGTGACGCTGTAGCTTGCCATCACATCCGGGCGGTCCAGGAAGTAGGTGATGCGCCTGAAGCCTTCGGCTTCGCACTGTGTGAAGAAAGAGTCGTTGCTGACGTAGAGGCCCATCAGCTTGGTGTTTTTGGCGGGGCAGGTGGTGGTGAAGATTTCCAGCTCGAAGTCATCGGGCAGGTTGTCCAGCACCAGCCGGTTGCCTTCCATCCTGAATGACGTGCCTTGTCCGTTGACCAGCACGCGGGCGAGATTCAGCTCTTCGCCGTCGAGCTTCAGGGGCTGGGCCGGCACATCCGGGTTGCGGCGCAGCTTCATCTTGTTGAGCACGCGCGTTTTGGCCGGGTCGAGGTCAAAACACAGGTCGACGGTGTCAATCCAGTAAGCGGGCGCCACATAGTCGGCGCGTTGAACTACCACGGCGGGCATCTGTCCGTTTTCTCTGTCATCTGGCATTTGCAGCATGTCGGGTTCCTGAAAAAATGGTTTGTTGTTGGTGATGAACGTCGGCGGCCGTCGTCAGACGCCCTGCTTCAGGGAAGCTTCGATAAACGGGTCAAGGTCGCCGTCAAGCACCTTTTGCGTGGCCGAGGTTTCGTAGTTGGTGCGCAGGTCCTTGATGCGGCTCTGGTCGAGCACATAGCTGCGAATCTGGTGGCCCCAGCCCACGTCGGTCTTGCTGTCTTCAAGCTTTTGCTGCTCGGCCTGGCGCTTGCGCATCTCGTGGTCATACAGGCGCGAGCGCAGGCGCTTCCACGCCACATCGCGGTTGCTGTGCTGCGAGCGGCCGTCCTGGCACTGCACCACGATACCGGTCGGGATGTGCGTCAAACGCACGGCCGAGTCGGTCTTGTTGATGTGTTGACCGCCGGCGCCGCTGGCGCGGAAGGTGTCGGTGCGCACGTCCGACGGGTTGATGTCGATCTCGATCGAGTCATCAATCTCGGGGTACACAAACACCGAGGCAAACGAGGTATGGCGCCCGCCGGAGGAGTCAAACGGTGACTTGCGGACCAGGCGGTGCACGCCGGTTTCGGTGCGCAGCAGGCCAAAAGCGTATTCGCCCTCGATCTTGATGGTGGCGCCCTTGATGCCGGCCGTGTCGCCCGCGGTTTCGTCTTCAATGGTGGTCTTGAAGCCCTTGCGTTCGGCGTACTTGAGGTACTGGCGCAGCAGCATGCTGGCCCAGTCACAGGCTTCGGTGCCGCCGGCGCCGGCCTGGATGTCCAGAAAGCAGGGCAGCGGATCGGCCGGGTTGTTGAACATCCGGCGGAATTCCATCTTTTCGACTTCGGTGGCCACCTTGCCGGCCTCGCCTTCAATGGCCAGCATGCCGGCTTCATCGCCTTCGCCCCTGGACATTTCGAACAACTCGGTGTTGTCGGCCAGCTCCTGCGTGAGCCGGTCGATGACATGCACCACGTCTTCAAGCGATTTCTTTTCCCGGCCTAGTTCCTGCGCGCGCTTGGGGTTGTCCCAGACCTTGGGGTCTTCGAGCGCGGCGTTGACTTCGTGCAGTTTTCGTTCTTTGGCAGGGTAGTCAAAGATACCCCCGAAGTTCGTTCACCCGGTTGCTCAGGTCTGCGAGCTGGTTGCCAATGATGTTGATGCGTTCTGCGTCCATGAGTGTTCAATCCTGAAGGGTAGGGGCCGTTTGGCCATTTTTGGCCATTGGGCGGTCTGGCGAATGATCTGGCGATTTATGCCACTTAACTCGTGATTTTCTCACGAGGATAGCCCCCACGCTCCAATACGGTTCAGTTAGCACAGCGCATGCAGTGCCGCTCATCTCCTTCCTCCGCTAGGGGAAGGCCGGGATGGGGGCTCGCGGCGTGGGCGTCGGGCCGCCGTGTTGACCTGGTCGCCGCTGGCCCCCACCCCAACCCTCCCCCGGAAGGGGAGGGAGTTTCACGGGTTCTTGACTGAACCGTATTGGGGTTAGAGGTCGAGTTGAGGCATGAATAGGCCGATGACGGCAATACGGTTCAGTTAGCACACCGCGTGCAGTGCCGCTCATCTCCTTCCCCCGCTGGGGGAAGGCCGGGATGGGGGCTCGCGGCGTGGGCGTCGGGCCACCGTGCTGACCTGGTCGTCGCTGGCCCCCACCCCAGCCCTCCCCCGGAGGGGGAGGGAGCTTCTCGGAGCACACCGCGCGCAATGCCGACATCTCCTTCCCCCGCTGGGGGAAGGCCGGGATGGGGGCTCACGGCG
>NZ_JBFUJT010000030.1:0-74157 GCF_056401235.1 Polaromonas sp. P4_F9
ACCTACGTAAACAGGTTCACTCATAGCAGTTCTCCGGCTCCCAGCCTTATGAATACGAAATGTGTTCGGTCAACCATTCGGGATGCAGCAGAACAAAGAGACCACCACCGTGCGCCCTGGGCTGTCATTCGAGCTCGGGCTCGCAGGAGACACAGGCTGCACAGCGGTGAGTCAACCGGTTCAGCAATCAAGACTCTCAACCATGTCCTGACCACTGAAGTTTGAACTATTTGAAAGATATAAGGAGACGCTCACGGTATTCAACGGAAGACCGGGCTTGCTTGGCCTGGGTTTTTTCATAGGCGTGGCGCACCAGGTCGGACACCCTGCGGGCCGACTGGTACATCAACCCGTCAGTCAGTTCCAGCAAAGTGATTCGCAGGAAGAAGATCAGCTCGATGGCTTGGCTTGAATCCGTCAGCCTGCGATTCATCACCGGCCTTCTGACCTGAATATTTTGCGCATAACCACGCTGTTTTTCCAGCGGGATGGAGTCGAATGTCCACTCGTGGGTGCCCAAGCCTTTCAGGAAGCTGATTTTTTCAAGCGTCTCGGTGAACGTGCTGGGGCTATGGCGTTTTGGCGGGGTTTTAAGCCACTCCAAAGTCGTTGACGAACCGTCCTTTCGTGGGCTGAAAACAACTTCACGACAACGCGCCAGCAAGTTCGCAGGTACGGTCGCCTGCACCGTGGTCAATATGGCGGCTTCGACATTGGCGTAGCACTTACGCGCCAAATCGCGAACCTGCCGGTCACTTGGAATCAGGAGTTTGCGCTCATACAGCCAGCGGCAGGCACTGGTCACCAGTTCGTCCACAGAACTGACTTCGTTAGCTTGGGCGTTCAGATAGGCGACAAGCAAATCGCTAGTGGATTTGTCGACGTCTTTGAGCCCAAGGTATTCCTTGGCCCAGAGCTGGTGCTCATAGTGGGTTGGCCGACGCTGATAGATACTGCGCAGAGAAGCAATGGTGGGCGCGCGCCCTCCAATAGCCTCTCCCACATGGTGCAGCAGTGCTCGAGGCAAAGTCGACACCCGATCAAGAGGTCGCCCGGACGCTCGCAAAAAGAGCAACATGACCGCCACGCCAGCTCGCCGGTCCGCCCGAAACCGCGCACTGATCGCCTCAACATCCGTCTTGGACAGCCGGAAGTATTGCTGAACGTCAAATTCCGAGAGTCGAGCCGGCAAACTCTCGGCGCCTATGTACCGATATTCGAAACTGGCCATTTAAATCATCGGAGAGTGGATGATTGGCAGACTTTAATGCATAGCGTATTCAGCGGCGATGTTGGGCGAGAAGATGCTGAAATTTGCTGGTCTTTCTACCGAGGCGTGACCTCGCAAGCCTTATCCAGCTTGGGTTTGCACGCAAACCGTATCAATTTGCACGAAAGATACGATTACCCCATAAAGCTCTCAGCCTGGGCAGTCGCGATCGAGGGGTTCATACCACCACTGCATCAGATTTCGACGGAATTCAACGTTACTGCCAACTGACGTAAGTTGATTCCAGCTGATGGGCTCCCCGATGATGAAGTAGTCGAATTTTTCGCCGCGCGTCACGGATCATCTGCTTAGTTGTCGCCCAAGCTTCTCGCCAATCATCATGCATGCAGCATTGATGTTTCCGCTAATCAGGTCTGGCATCACCGACGCATCCGCGATCCAAAGATTCTCCAGTCCTCTGAACTTCAAGTCCGGCGTCACCACTGACTGTTCGTCGACTCCCATTCGGCAGGTACCCGACGCGTGATAAGCCAGCCCTGCGCGAGCCTTGACGTACTCAACCAGCGCTGCTTCGGATGTAGCGTGTGCGCCCGGCTCGACTTCATCCATCACCATCTCGACCAACGGCGACATAGAAACGATTCGACGCACGATTCCAATTGCCTTCACTAAGGTTTCCACATCCCTGTGATCCGCCAGGAGGTTAGGAGCGATCAATGGTGCCGCCCTTGGGTCTGAGCTGGCGAGCCGCACGGTGCCGCGGCTCAAGGGGTAGCTCTTGTCCAGCACCATTGAGAATGACGGATAAGGGAGCACCTTGAGGCTTTTGTAGAACTGACGTTCGTCATCGTTGACTGCGCCTGCGACCGAAAACAGCATGTGCACGTCCGGCATGGATTCGGCAGGTGAAGTTCTCAGGAATGCCATGGCTTCCGTGATGGTCGCGAGCGGACCTTGTCCAGTCAGCAAGAACTTGGCGCCAAAGCCTGCCATCCGCAACATGTTGTTCGTGGGGCTGTAGCTCGTCCCTTTCACGCGCCAGGTCGGCCTGATGAGGGGATGCTCCATCAAGTTACGACCCACACCCGGAGTGTGCAGTGCGACATCAATGCCAAGTGACTGCAGGTCCTGCCCATCGCCGATGCCCGACAACATCAACAGCTGCGGCGTGTTGATCGCCCCGCCACAAAGGATCACACGCCCAGCCCTGACCTGGCTTACGACGCCATCGCGCTCGTAAGTCACTCCCTCGACGCTGCCATTCTTGACCAGCAGTTTTGTGACGAGCGCGTCCGTGATCAGGTGCAGGTTCGGCCGCCGCAGCGCCGGCTTCAGCCAGGCATCGACCGAGCTGACTCGCATCCCCCGGCGCTGATTGAACTGCCCGTAGCCGACGCCTTCTTGTTGCGCACCATTGAAGTCGGGCGTCTGCGGAATACCGGCCAACTGTGCAGCTTTGAGGAACGCCTCGGTGAGCGGATGGCAGTGCCGCACCTCTCGTATAGGCAGCGGCCCGGAGTTCCCACGGATGGCGTAGTCGGGCGGCGAGTGGTAGCCCGGCTCGCAGCGCTCCATGTCCCGGAACAAAGGCATGACATCGTCGGCCGACCAACCGACGTTGCCCATGGCAGCCCACCGGTCGTAGTCGGCGCGGGCGCCGCGCACGTAGTTCATCCCGTTGATGGTGCCGCTGCCACCGACCACACGTCCGCGCCGCCAGTGGTCGGTTCGCATATTCCGCGTCGAGTCGGGCTGGGACCAGAAGCCCCACTCGTAACGAGAGAGGTCGAGGTAGTAGCTCAGACCAAACGGTTTCATGAGCCAGACATCCCGCGGGCCGGCTTCCAGCAAAAGGACGCGACGCGAGGTGTTCTCGCTGAGCCGGGCAGCGACGACACAGCCCGCGCTTCCTGCTCCTATGACGATATCGTCCCACTGCGCAGAGTCGTAATTCATGAAACCGATTCAGTTGAACTTGATATTCAATGTCTTTCCGAGTTCACGCCACTTGTTCCCCTCTGTTTCAAGGTACTGGCGGACCTCGTTCGGCGCCGAGGTGGTGGCTTTCACGTAGATGCCGTCAAGCCTCTGCGACACTTCTGGCATACGGGCCACCTTGTTGAGCGCTTCGTTCAAGGTTTGGACGACTGATGCAGGAATACCGGCCGGCCCTAACAGAGCATAAATCGAGTAAACACCGGAGGACTTCAGCGCATCGACGCTCTCACCCATCGTCGGCACTTTGGGCAGTGCCTTCAAGCGCTGCGTTCCCGTGACGGCGATCGCCTTGAACTTCTTGTCGTTCACGAATGGCACCGCCTGTGCCGCAACGGGGATGCCAAAGTCAACTGTGCCCGCTGTCAGTTCGCGTGCGACGTCGACGTCACCCTTGAACGGCACGTGCGTCATCTTGATGCCTGTCACGTTCATGATGTACTCGGTAAGAAGATGGTTACCCGATCCGACCCCCGCGGTGGCGAAGAACAATTTGTTCGGGTTCGCCTTGGCATAACTGATCAACTCGGGAAGGGAATTTACGGGCAGCTCGTTTCGGACAGCAAGAACAGCTTCAACTTCGCCGATCCTCGCAACCTGAGTGAAGTTCTTGATCACGTCATACGGTATGTCTGAGCGGACACCCGGCCCCATCGTCAATGCACCAGCCGTACCCAACCAAAGCATGTGGCCATCGGGCGGGGACGCCAGCACGGCCTGTGCCGCCAGCTGCTCGAACGCGCCCGCCTTGTTTTCAACAATGACCGGGGTGTTCAGCACCGCAGAAAGCTTTTCTGCATAGACTCGGGCCGTCAGGTCGGCTGCGCCACCTGGCCCATAACCCACTACGATCTTGATAGGCTTTGTGGGGAAGGCCTGCGCGTGCGCTGCGCCCATGAATAGCGAAATCCATCCCACGATGGCGAGAGTCCGTAAAAAGGTCAAGTACTTCATTTTCTGTCTCCTTGTGACGCACCAGCGGCGCCTGTTGTGAATGTTGATGTCAGCCGTGGGGCAGGCGTGGGGAACGCTCTGAGTTCAAACCGTTCTCGCATCTGCCATGCTTAACCAAGTCCCATATAACGGGATAAATTTTACGGCGCCGGATAAAGCTTGACAAGAGGAATTGCAGCGAGCCACGGTAAGTTCGGCTTACGGCTGGTCAACAATTTACGAATGGACTACCTCCAGCCCGAACGTCTAAAGTCAGCTGCCTCACAGTTGGCGCCGCGCGATGTGCCAACCGCGCGGTTCAGCTTTGGAAGGTCGTAACCTGAGCGCTCGATTCATCGTCGGTGGACGAAGTGGAACGCTGGCTGAGATCTTCAATGAGCAGAAAGTGCACCTCGTCCAAGCCAGCGGCTCCAAACACCCTGATCCATTACTGAACACAGTTGCACACCGAAAGCCAGACATGCCCTTTGCCATCACATTTTTCGACGACCCACAAACCGATAAATCCAGGAAGAGTAGTCTTCGCCAGATACACATCGACTATGTGTCCAGCAATGCAGACCGCATCATCGCCAGCGGGGGGCTTTTCCCCGACGATGACGATTTCCCCAATGGCGGCTTGATTCTGCTCGACGTGCAAAGCCGACAGGAAGCCGTGGACTACATCGAACATGATCCTTTTTTTGTCCACGGAATCTTCAACAGCTACACCATTGTTCGATGGAAAAAGTTTGTGTTCGACCATCGACGCGTCTAGCGCAGTGTGGTGACGCTCTCAGGTTGAGCGCGTTACTGAAAAGACAGCTTGCGTACCCCAACATGAAAGAAAAAACACTATGAAGGCATCGACCGTACGCGTCGCCGAAGTCAACCCGGCCGCTGTCACGCGCTACAAGGAAATGCGCAGCGCCCTGCTGCAGTTCGAAGACGCCGATGAACGCCGCTGGTGCGAGGTCGTGGTCACGTCCCAGCTCGCCCTTCTGGGCCATGAGGTGCCGTTCAAGCTACACGCCATCCGACTCTTCGAGATGAAAGTGGCGAAGGAACAGCTGGAGCGCGTCATCCTGGCCGGCATTGGCGTGACCTTCGTGCTGCCACAAGCCGCACAGGCACTCGACTGGATCGAAGAAGCCCACCGCAGCTTTGTGGCCAGTTGAGCCGTTACCTGCGCATCACGCGGCCTGCTCCCCTCTGACTTGGATCACACCTATGATTCCTCTGACCAATGTAGCCTCCGATCTTTGCGAGAATTTTGCCGACTACGTCGTCTCTTCTCACTTCGAGAAGTTGGCGCCTAGTGTGGTCGTCTCCGCAAAAATGGCGCTGATCGACCACCTTGGCGTGACCCTTGCGGCAAGTGGCCTGGAACCCGCCGTTCAAGGCGCCATTGAGGTGGCCAAGGAAACCGGTGGCAAGCCGGAGTGCATGGTGGTCGGCTGCGGATTCCGGACCTCTGCCGTGATGGCGGCATTTGCAAACGGTGCGATGGCTCACAGCCTGGATTTTGATGATCAGTCGCCTTGGGGCCAGCACGGTGGCAGCTCGGTGCTACCGGCGGTGATTGCCCTGGCGCAGCGGGTGGGCACGGTGAGCGGCAAGGAACTCATCACCTCCATTGCGATCGGCCATGACCTCTTCAACCGCTTCATTCAAAATCTTGGCTGGAGAAAGGATTGGAACTTCTCAACCGTGGTGGGCGTTTTTTGCGCCACCGCATCCGCCAGTCGTGTTTTGAAATTGTCCCGTGACCAGACCCGACATGCGCTTGGAATCGCCCTGATGCAGTGCAGTGGCACGATGGAAGTCATCAACTCCGTGGGCAGCGACCTCCGCGCCATGTACGCCGGCTTTTCCGCCAAGGGTGCGGTCCTGGCGACGTTGCTCGCAGAAAAAAATGTCCCCGGCGTTCCAAAAGTTTTCGAAGGTCCTCATGGGCTCTTTCAAATGTACTTCGGGGGTCAATACAACCGTGAAGCCATCCTGCAAGGGCTTGGACAGCAATACATCGGCGACCGGACTTTGTTCAAGCGTTGGCCGGCCGTGGGAACCTCTCACAGCCATATTCATGCCACGATCGGTCTCGTTGTAGAACACAAGCTCCGGCCAGAGGATATCCAAGCAGTCAGGGTGCACGTTGGCGACTATCACCAGACGATGTGCGAGCCGGTAGCATCACGCCGCGCACCTGCAACACTCGTCGATGCGAAGTTCAGCCTGCCATTTCTGGTTGCGGTCGCAGCCGCCAAGCGTGGCCTGGGTCTCGTCGACTTCACGGTTGCCGAGCTGAGAAATCCGGTGGTGCTGGCCATGGCGCAGAAGGTCATTCCGGTTCCGAACAGTGCATTCGACTGGAAAGCAGAGATGCCGCTTGGCCACATCGAAATACTCACCACGGACGGCCGAACTCTTTCCAGAACTGGCGTCGACGTGCCGGGAAGCCCCAGCGCACCCATGGACTGGGCATCGATCCGGCAAAAATTCGAAGAATGCAACGCGGTTGCAATGGTGCCCAGAACCTCAGAGCAGCTGGCGACTGCCATGGCCATTGGAGCAAGTCTGGATGCGGAAACCAGCTGCTCCAAATTCTTTGAACTATTTCAATAGGTTGCCGACGCAGGGAAAACCCAGGGCCGGCAAGCTTCCGGTCCCTGCGACAATAATTTATTCCCACTGTTAGGGATTTATTGAATTTGTCTGGATGACCCATGCGACGTAGAACTTTACTCACGACAAGCCTCGCGGCAGCCGCACTTCCTGTCCGGTGTACCCATGCAGCGACCTATCCCAGCAGACCGATCAAGCTGATTGTTCCGTTCGCGCCCGGAGGTTCGGTGGATTTTGTGTCGCGCATCGTTGTCGGTTCGCTGTCACAACATCTTGGCCAGCCGATCATCATCGACAACCGCGGCGGTGCAGGTGGGGCTATCGGGACGATGGAAGTGGTCCGTGCTCCGGCGGACGGCTATACGCTCCTCATGGCCTCGCTGTCGGTGTGGGCCATCCCCGCGATTAATCCCAAAGCCGGTTACGACCCGATCAAGGATCTGACTCCAATTGTCAACGTGGCGGGCGGAGCCCAAATCCTGTGTGTCCGTTCCGGATTTCCCGCTCGAAATTTTCGTGAGTTCGTCGCCGAGGTCAAACGGAACCCAGGCCGCTATACGTATGGCACACCTGGCATCGGCGGAATTGCACATCTGCAGATCGAGCTTTTCAAACTGCTGACTGGCACCTCCATTGTTCACATCCCATTCCGGGGAGCTGGCCCTGCGTTGATCGCAGTGACAGCTGGGCAGGTTGACGTCATTGCAGATGGCATTACATCCGCACTCCCTTTCATCAAGGACGGTCGCCTGATTCCGCTTGTGCTCACTTCACCTGCTCGGCTCAGCGTGCTGCCGGACGTACCGACGTTCGCGGAGGTGGGCCTTCCTGCGCTGAATTTCATGAACCACTACGGCCTGTTGGGGCCCAAGGACTTGCCTCTGGACATCGTCCAGAAAATCAATGAAGCAACGCGTCGGGCAGGCATCGATCCCACGGTGAAAAGCAAGATCGAAGGTGGAGGCGCCATGGTGGTGGCCGGCTCGCCTCAAGAGTTCGCAAAGGAAATTCAGGATATCTACACCGCACTGCGGCGCGTGGTGGTCGAGCGTAAGTTGACGATGGATTGAGGCTCTGACTCGCTCTCGGAAAACATCTGCTAACTCTTGCCTGTTGACAAGCTCACTACCGTCAACTTCTCAGCAAACCGCCTCGCAAAAGCGCAGTGCGCCGACGTCGACCAATCCAGCGTGTGAAGGCGTGCGGCAATTTTCCACTCGCCATTTTCTTTGCGCAGCTGGTCGAAGTAGCGCAGGCTTCGGATGGCGACCGTGGCCCCGCCCTCATCGACGAGGCAGGCAAAGGCATTCAGCTCAGTTTCCGCCCGCTGAAGCTGCACATCCTTGAAGCGCAGGTTGCCAGCGAAATGGGTGGAAATCCGGCAGGCACCTGACGCCAGATTCTCGAAGAGCACAATCTGTGCGAGCAATGCATCGACGCCGCGAATCACCGGCCTCCCCTCGTATTGCGCCAAGACGTCTTCGGTAAAACACGCCCGTACAGCGCGCTTGTCGCCAGCATCTACAGCGCTGAAATACTGCATCAAAACATCTTGAATTGCTGCGCGGTCGATCAGTGCCTGGACGTCGAGTGGCTTCATTTCGATGTGCTCGCGCATCACGCAGCGACGTTGATGTAGGCCGCCTTCTGGAACAGGTAGCCGTCGATCTGGGCCGCCCCGCCTTTCCAGCCATAGCCGCTTTCCTTGTAACCGCCGAAACCTACGGCCGGATCCACCAGACCGTAGCAGTTGACCCATACCGTGCCGGCCTGGATGCCATGGACCATCTTCATCACGGTGTTCACATTGGAGGACCACACGCCGCTGGCCAAGCCATACGGCGTGGCATTGGCCAGAGCCAGCACGTCATCGGACGTATCGAAGGGGATGACCGACGCGACTGGCCCGAAAATTTCTTCCTGCGCCACCGCCATGTGGTTGGCCACGTTGCCGAAAACAGTAGGTTCCAGATAGTAGCCATTGGCCAACTCGCCCAGGAGGCGCTTGCCACCCGAGACCAGCGCCGCGCCCTCCCCCTTCCCTTGCTCGACATAGCCCAAAACCCGGTCGAGCTGCCGTTGCGAGATCAGGGGCCCCAATACCGTGTCCGAGGCAAGGGGGTCGCCCACCTTCAGCGTCTTGCTGAAAGCACTCATCCGCTCCAGAAACTCTGCCTGAATGCCACGCTGCACGAACACGCGGGTGCCGGCGAAGCAGATTTGGCCACTGTTGGCATACACCCCCATCGCCACGCCGGGGATGGCCTTGTCCAGGTCGGCATCGGCGAACACAATGTCCGGCGACTTGCCGCCCAGCTCGAGCTGCAAGCGCTTCATGTTACCGGCGGAGGCCTTGATGATTTCCCGGCCTATCGCGGTCGAACCGGTGAAGGCGATGCGGTTGACGTCAGGGTGTGCCGCCAGCGCCGCGCCGGCCTCGGCGCCGATACCCGTGACCACGTTGACGACCCCCGGAGGCAGCCCGGCCTCCATCAGCAATTCGGCCGTACGCAGGATGGTCAACGACGCATCTTCAGCGGGCTTGATGACCGCCGTGCAGCCCGTCGCGAGCACGGGGCCGAGGACATGCATTTGCGCGAACAGCGGCCCATTCCAGGGAATGATTGCCCCCACCACGCCGACGGGCGCCTTGACGATCGTCGTCGTGACCTGACCGGGCAAGGAGTTGTGGGGCGTTTCACCCTGGATATTTCTGGCCTGCGCCGCGTAGTAGAGGATGGTTTGCAACATCGCCGTTTTGCCCGGCCGCAGCCGCGTGTGCAGCGGTGCCCCCATGTCGAGCGATTCGAGCAGCGTGAGTTCCTCGAAATGCTGATCGAAGAGCTCGGCGAAACGCATGATCAGCCGCTGCCGCTGTGCCGGAGTAAACCGCCGCCATGGGCCTTCGAAAGCACGCCGGGCAGCCCCCACCGCCCGATCGATCTCGTCGTGCCGGCCCCTGGCCAGGGTGGCCAGCAGGCCGCCGGTCGCGGGATTGAATGTGTCGATGCATTCGCCGGACGCGGAGCCCACCCATCGGCCGTCGACAAAATGCTTCTTGTTGCGTTCCGCCAGAAACGGGCTGGCGTGGGTTTCGGTGGAGATGGCGTTCAACGGATGATCCTTGAAGGTGCTGCTGAAGAGTGCGTTCAGAACTCGAATACGGCTTTACCCGCGGTCTGCTTGTCGAATTCCTGGTAGGCGAGCGCGGCATCGTCCAGGGTCCAGCGGTCGCTGAACTGTTGGTCCAGGTCGATGCCGTGGTCAGCCACGAAGCGGACGCAGCGGGCCATGGCGACATCGGAGAACGTGAGGTGCCCGATGACGGTGCGCTGTCGAAGGATCAGGTCGGCTGTCACATCGAAAGACACATTACCGCCGACACCGACGAAGGCAATGCGTCCCCAGGTTGAAGTCGCGCGCACAGCCGCATGGCGAGCCGCGGCCACCCCTGCGCAGTCGATGGCGGTAGAGACGCCCTTGCCCGCACTCCATTGCATGATGGCCTCGACCGGATCGCATTGGCTCGAATCGAATGCCGCGGTGGCGCCAAATGCAAGTGCGCGGGCCACACGCTCCGCCGATACATCCACAGCCACTGTGCGGACACCCATGGCCTTCGCCAGCTGGATGGCCGAAAGGCCGACCGGGCCGAGACCAAACACGGCCAACGTGTCGCGGCCGCTCACGTCAAGGCGTTCGAGTGCGGCGAACGCGGTGCCGGTGCCGCAAGACACCGCGGCCCCCGCCGCAAAGCTGATCTCAGAAGGCAGATGGATCAGGGATTTGGCAGGTGCCTTCATGTAGTGCGCGTGGCCGCCATGCGCGGTCTGTCCGTAGACCGTGGAGCCCCGCTCGCACATTTGCACCCAGCCTGTACGGCATTGATCGCAGTAGCGGCATCCGTCATAGTGGTAGACCATGACGCGATCGCCCTTGGAAAACGCCTTGGGATCAACGTTTTTCCCGATCTCTGCCACGATACCGCAGGGTTCGTGTCCCGCGATGATCGGGTCCTCGAAGCTGAGCCCGCGCTCGCGCAGGAACTCTGGGCTCTTCACACGCAGCGACTCGCCGCGGGGACCTCGGTAGTGATGCAGGTCGCTGCCGCAAAACCCGGAAGCCTTGATCTCGATGACCACGCTGTCCGGTCCAGGCTCTGGATCCTTGAATTCCATCAGCTCCAGATGCCGATGGCCCATGAAAACGACTCCACGCATTGAATCTCCTGGTTGAGTTCGACAGTGCCGTCCAGTCGCACGCACGGGCAGGCAAGAAGCGGCGCTTTCTATAATATAGTCCCGTTTTGCGAGATTATTTTATAAGCACAGGATGATGAAGGCAAGTTCTTGTTGACACGAATCGTGGGCTGGATCACGTCTTGCGTCGACTTGGGTCAGCCAAGCGCCCCATCTCAAATTTATCATAAATCCCAATATGCGGGACTTATTGACAAAACAGTTTGTCGTCAGGATAATTTGCAAATATCATCCAGACCTGAGGAATTCCCTTGAAACAACCAGTCATCCTGACCTGCGCGGTCACAGGCGGCGACGACACCGCAGGCCGATTCCAGGCCGTGCCCGTCACCCCTGAGCAGATCGCCCACGCCGCGATCGAGTCCTGCAAGGCCGGTGCGGCCATTGCCCACATCCATGTCCGCAACCCGGAGACCGGCAAGCCAAGCATGGAGCTGGCGCTGTACCGCGAGGTCGTTGACCGGATCCGGGACAGCGGCAGCGACGTCATCATCAACCTGACCACGGGCCCCGGAGCCCGCTTCGTGCCGAGCGACACCGAAACCAACCAGGCGCAGCCAGGGTCGAACCTGCGCCCTCCGCTCGAACGGGTGCAGCACATCGTCGCGCTGAAGCCGGACATCTGCAGCCTCGACATGGGCACGCTGAATTTCGGCAAGGGTGCATTGATCAACGTGCCGGGCCATGTCGAGACCATCGCGGCGGCGATTCGCAGCGCAGGGGTCAAGCCAGAACTCGAAGTCTTCGACACCGGTCATATCGCCCTGGCCCTGGACATGATTCGCCGCGGCCTGCTCGACGACAAGCCCCTGTTCCAGATGGTCATGGGCGTGCCCTGGGGTGCCCCGGCCACCACGGAGGTGCTGGCCGCGATGAAGAGCATGTTGCCGCAGGGCGCCGAATGGGCGGCCTTCGGCGTGGGACGTTCGCAGTTCCCCATGGTGGCGCAGGCTCTGATCCTTGGGGGCCACATCCGCGTCGGGCTTGAAGACAACCTCTACATCGCCAAGGGGGAACTTGCACCCGACAACGCTTCGCTGGTACGCAAGGCCGCCAACATTGTCGACTTGATAGGCAGCCGCCTGGCGACACCCGCGGAAGCACGCGCCATGTTGGGAATCCACGGGGGATGAGCGCCGCTCCATTCATCGTGGGCTGCGTGCAACTGTGTCCCGGGGAAGACCGGGCCGCCAACCTGGCCCGGGTGCTGGATGGCGTCAGGTCCGCAAAGGAACAGGGCGCGGCACTGGTCGCCTTGCCGGAGTACGCCACCTTTCTCCATGTCAGCGGCACTGCGATGCGGGCCAATGCCGAGGAGGAGGAAGCCGATCCGTCCCTGCGGAAGCTGCAGAAGATGGCCACCAAGCACCAGGTGTGGATGCTGGTCGGCTCGCTGGCGCTGAAGGGTCCGGAGGGCCGTCTGGTCAACCGCTCTTTCCTTTTGTCCTCCAGTGGTGATGTGGTGGCGAGCTACGACAAGATCCACATGTTCGACGCCACACTGAAGAACGGCAGGGTGATTCGCGAATCATCGGCCTATACGCCGGGAGACCGCGCCGTGGTGGCACGGACCCCATGGGCCAGCATCGGCATGTCGGTCTGTTACGACGTCCGTTTTCCACAGCTCTACCGCACATTGGCACAGGCCGGTGCCGAGGTGCTTGCCGTCCCCGCGGCGTTCACGCGGCAGACCGGCACTGTGCACTGGAAAGCCCTGCTGCAAGCGCGGGCCATCGAAAATGGCGCCTATGTGATCGCTCCGGCGACCTGTGGCGAACATCCCGGCGGCCACCAGACCTACGGACACGCGATGATCATCGACCCGAATGGCCAGGTGCTGGCGGACGCCGGGGAATCGCCCGAGGTGATCTGTGCGCCGATCGACCTCGGCCAGGTAGCGCTGGCACGATCGCGTATTCCATCACTCAGCCACGACCGAATTTTCCAGCTCGCGCAGGCGGGCTAACCCGAGACTCCCATGACCAGATTCGACATTCTTGAACGCGAACAGATGAGCGCGCAGCAGCGCGAGGTCGCCGATGTCATCGCCAGCGGACCACGCGGCGCGCTCAAGGGCCCCTTCCTGGCCCTGATCCACAACCCGGCGCTGGCCAGCAAGGTACAGGCGCTCGGCGAACATCTTCGCTACGGCACGGGCCTGCCGGCGGCACTTGTCGAGATTGCCATTCTTGTCACGGCGCGGCGCTGGGCCTGCGATTACGAATGGGTCGCGCATGCGCGGATCGCACGTGAAGCGGGACTGCGCGAGGCGGTGATCGAACCCGTGTCCCGAGGTAACAGACCCGAGAACATGGACCACCGTGAATCCCTCGTGCACGACTTCGCGCACGAGACAGTGTGGCGGGGCGAGCCTTCCGACGCCTCGTTCGAGGCCGTGGCGGAAACCTTCGGCAAGCCGGCTTCGCTGGACTTGCTCGCCGTCTGCGGCTACTACTCCATGCTTGCGTTCGTCCTGAATACTGCCAGACTCCCCCTGCCCGCAGGCGCTTCTCCACTGCCGTCCACGAAGGGAGAACAGCCATGACCGGCATCAAAGTTGGCTTGATCGGCGTCGGCAACATGGGCCAGCCCATGGCCTTGCGGCTGCTCGAGCAGGGCGTGGACCTCACCGTATGCGACCGCAACCCCGAAGCCCTGAAGCCGCTGGTCGCGCAAGGTGCGCAGGTGGCCGAAGATCCGCTGGACATGGCAAACCGCTGCGAACTGATCATCGCCTCCATGCCGTCGCGCGAGGCCAGTCTGGCCGTTGCGCTGGGCGAGCGCGGGGTCGCAGGTGGCAGCGCATTGCGCGTCTACATCGAGACCTCCACGCTGGGCAGTGCCATCATCGACCGGATCGCCATAGAGCTGCGCGCGCGCGGTATTGGCCTCATCGACGCGCCGGTCAGCGGCGGGCCGCCGGGCGCGCGGGCCGGCACGCTGGCGGTACTGGCCTCAGGCAGCGAACCCGACTTCGCGTTCGCCCGAGCCACACTCGACCTGATGGCCGGCAAACTGATCTACCTCGGCGCGAAGCCAGGCATCTCTCAGGTTGCGAAAGTGATCAACAATCATGTCTCCGCGGCCGGCCGCATGGCGGTCTTCGAAGGCTTGGCAATGGGTGTCAAGGCGGGCCTCGACCCCAAAGTACTGAACGACGTGCTGAACGCCGGCTCGGGCCAGAACTACACGACCACGCACAAGATCCCTGCCGCCATCCTCAGCGGAACCTTCAAGTACAACGGCCCGCTTTCGATCGGCCTGAAGGACGAAGCGCTGATGCTCGAAGAGGCTCAGCGCCACGGCGCGCCCCTATGGCTGGCGCCACGCATTCTCGAGCTCTACCGCGAGGCGGCAGCCGCCGGCTACCGTGACGAAGACAGCATGAAGGTGTTCCTGTTCATGCAGTCCCAATCGTTGCCGGAAGGCGGAGCCGCCGTGGCGCCACAGTGGTCTTCGGAAAAAGCCTGAACCATGCCTGAATCAAAGCGCCCTACGGGCCCCACGGCGGAGCTTGCACGCTATGTGCACGACCTGGAACTCGCGTCGGTGCCCGACAGCGCGCGCCACGCCGCGAAGCGGGCCCTGGTGAACATCGTAGGCTGCTGCGTGGGAGGAGCCCGCCACGAGATCGTGGAAACCGCCATCCGCGCCCTGCTGCCGTTCGGCGGCCCACCGACCTCGGGTCTGCTGGGCCGTCGGGAGCGGTCCGACGCACTGAGCGCCAGCCTGTTCAATGCCTTGAGTTCGGCGGCCTACTCGTTCGACGACACCCATGCGCAGACCATCCTGCATCCCACCGGGGCCGTCGCGGCGGCGCTGCTGGCGCTTGCCGGTCAGAGGCCGATGCCCGGTGACACGTTCCTGCTGGCGCTGATCTCCGGCGTCGAAGTCGCTGCCCGGGTCAGCAAGGCAATTTCGGTGGCGCCGGCGCGGGGCCACATCGGTTGGTCGCAGACGGGTGTGGCCGCCGGCATCGGCGCCGCCGCCGGCGTGGCCAAGGCCATGCAGCTGGACGCCCGCGCCATCGGCTGGGCCATCGGCCATGCGGCACAGCAGGCTTCCGGCCTGCGCGTGGCCCACGGCACGATGTCGGCGACGATGATCTTCGGTAACGCCGCGCAGGGTGGCTTGCGCTCCGCTCTGCTCGCGCAGCAAGGCATGGAAGGGCCAGCGGCCCCGCTCGAGGGCCAATACGGTTTCACGGACCTGTTCGCTATGGAGCCGCACCTGGCCTACCTGACCGAAGGACTTCTGACGAATTTCGAGGTCACCGCACTGGCGTACAAGCCCTATCCCTGCGGCGTGGTGATCCATCCCGCGGTGGATGCAGCTATCGTCTGGCACCAGGGTCACCACGCGCCCGGCGACCCGATCGCCGGCGTGCGCGTACGGCTGCACCCGTCCGCGCTGGCATTGGGCTTTCGGCGGCATCCGGCGAACGCGCTGGAGGCCAAGGTCAGCCTCTACCACTGGATCGCCGTCGCACTGGCTTTCGGGCGTGCAGGCCTTGCCGAAGGCCAACAGTCGGTCATCGACGATCCTCAGGTGGTCCGTCTGCGCGACGCCATCGAAGCAGAGCCGGACGAAAAACTTACTTCCGAGGCGGCCGAACTTTCGGTCACCTGCCAGAGCGGCCGGCGGAACGAAAAAACCATCCAGCATTGCAAAGGCAGCGTCGCCAATCCGATGACCGATACCGACCTTGCCGACAAGTTTCGGGGGCAAACCGGGCTGCTGCTGAACGCCGCCGCGTCCATGCGCCTGCTGGACGCCTGCTGGCGGATAGAACAGTCCGGCGACGTGGCGGAACTGATCTCTCTCGCGCAGCCAGACTGAGCCTCGAGTCCTTCGGGGTGTCATTCCAGCATCGGAGCCGCGCCAGGCGCCCCTTCCGCCAGGGGTACTCGGCTATAGTTCTATCCACTCTGTCATAGACTGGTGGGATTTCTTCCACAGACAATCCTTGATCATGGCTACACGTACAACAAAATCCCCTGCCGCCCCGAAGGCCGCGAAACGTAAAACCGAAGGCGACACGCAGAGCAGCTTCGAGCGCATGCTCGGCCTGCTGGACCTGTTCACGCCGGGCATGTCCGTCCGCCCGGCAATCGACTTGGTCAGCTACCTGGGCACTTCCCGGTCGACCTCGTACCGCTACATCAAGGCGCTGCACGCCGCGGGCCTGATCGAAGCCGTGTCCAACGGCCGCTATGTGCTTGGCCCACGCATCGTCGAGTTCGACCGGCAAATCCGCATGTCGGACCCGCTGTACAAAAGCGGCGCCAAGGTGCTGCGGCCCCTGGTCGAGCTGACAGGCAATTCGGCGCTGCTGTGCGCGCTTTACAGCGACACGGTGATGTGCATCCGCGAGGAACTGGCAGAAGGCAGCCCGCCAGTGCTGTTCTCGCGGGGCCAGCGCCGCCCGCTGTTCTCGGGTGCCGCGTCAAAGGTGATTCTTCCCTACTTGCCGCCGCACCGCTTGCGCAGCATCTTCCAGCAACACCAGCGCGCCATCGCGCTGGCCGGCCTGGGCACCGACTGGACCTCATTCCGCGAAAGCCTGGCCGCCATCCGGCGCGACGGTTTCGTGGTCAGCCAGGGCGAGTTCAATCCCGGTGTGTTCGGCGTCTCGGCACCGGTGTTCAACGCCGATGGCCTGGTGGTGGGGAGCATCGGCGTGGCAGGCGCCGAGGATCGGCTGGACCGCAAGCGCATGCACGGCTTCTGCGAGGCGGTGGTGGCCGCAGGCAAACAGCTGAGCGAGGCCCTGGTAAATGAGGACACCGACCTGGTCAGCCCACCGAGGGCGTTCGGCTCGGTGTCGGCGCGCAACACCGCGCGCTAGACTTCCGCCGGTCAACGCGGCACTTTCCGAAGACGGGACCAACACCGGCGACGCCCACCGGCTGACCAGCAGAATCAGCTGCTATGGGTCAGGCCGCCATCACAGGCAATGGTCTGGCCGGTCACGAAGGCCGATGCAGGCGAGGTTAGAAACATGACCAACCCCACCAGGTCCGCTGGCACCTGGCTACGCGGCACACACTGCTGGGCCAACTGCTGCTGACGCCGTTCGAGCGTTGGGTTCACCGTTCGGTCCACCTCGGTCGACACACCGCCCGGCCGAATGCAGTTCACCGTGATGCCGTGGCCGCCGAGTTCGCGCGCCAGCGCATTCGTCATGCCGATGAGCGCGGACTTCGAGGTAACGTAATGCAGGTAGTTCGCCACGCCAAGCCGCACCGCATCCGAGGAAATGTTCACGATGCGACCCCAGCCCGCCTCGCGCATGGCCGGTGCCACCGCGCAGATGCTGTTGAACACGCCGGTGATGTTGATCCGCATGACCCGCTCCCACTCCTGCAGGCCAATCTGGTCAAAGGGCTTCTTCTCGAGCGTCGCGAAGATGGCCGCGTTGTTGATCAAGGCATCGACACGGCCGTATTGCGCCAGCGTGGCCTGGACCATGGCGTCCACCGAGGCCCTGTCGCCGATGTCCACCTTGACCGCCATGCCGCGGCCACCCGCGGCTTCGATCTCGGCAAGTACGCCCTGGGCGCTTTCGATGTTGAGGTCGGCCACCACCGGAAAAGCTCCCGCCGCCGCGAACTGCCTGGCGAATTCCCGGCCGATGCCCTGGCCGGCGCCGGTGATGACCACCACCCGTTCGGCGACGCTGAAATCGCGCGCGCTTGCCGGAACACCGGAGTCCTGGGGTGCGTGAACCAATACTTTTGTTTCCATGTTTTGCTCTTAAAGGGTTGGCCTAGGGCTAGGCAGGTGTGACCGCGACGGGGCGATCAGGCGAAGGCCGGCGCGCGGGCCGGCTGGACAGCAATGTGACGACGTGGACCAAAAAAATTTGTATAACATCCCACATATCAGGACTAGTTTATAACAAGAAGCAATCTTGCAGCAAGCTCGATCTCGCATCCGTTGGTGCGAAAGGCGGCAAACACGGTGCCAAGTCCAGCTGTTGCATTAAGTGTCATATCATGGGATAATTTCATAAACTTTCAGGCCAGACATGAACCCCGAAACCACTCTTGTTTCAAGCGCAGCTGGCGCTTCTCGTTCCGTCCCTGCGCAAGAGATCCATCTCTACGCTGGCACCGCAGGCCATTCCGCCTGGTTCAGCGACGACCTGGGCGAGACCTGGGTCCATCCGAACAGCCATTCCGGCATGTACCTGGAGGCGCGGGTATGGGCCATGAGCAGCCATCCCGAGACACCGGAGACCCTGCACGCCGGTACGGATGAAGGCGTGTACCGCTGGGACGAGCGGACGGCGCGGTGGCATGCCATCTGCCCCGGGCTGGGCGACGTGTGGGCGGTGGCGCACGATCCCAAGGACCCGCATACCCTGTTCGCCGGAACGCGGCCCGCCGCGTTGTTTCGCTCGAGCGACGACGGCGTCAGCTGGACCGAGCTCGCCGCGCCGGGCATCGCCAAGTTTTCCGACATCAACATGGGCCCGACCCGCGTCACGCAATTGCTGTTCGATCCATTCTCGCCAGATACCTTGTGGGCCACGGTGGAGATCGGCGGCATCTACCGCAGTGACGACCGAGGATTGAACTGGAAGCTCCTCACCGATGGCCTGGTGTCCGCCGACGTTCACGGTATCGCCGTGACACGCACCGCGGCCGGCCAGGTGCGCATCATCGCTTCGACCAACCGCGGCCTGCATTTCAGTGAGGACCAGGGCGAGCATTGGCGCTTCGTGGAACTCGATTCGCCCTGGCAATACACCCGCTGTGTGGTGACCCGCCCGGACGATCCCGCCACCGTGTTCCTCACCAATGGCAATGGCCCCCCCGGCAACGACGGGCGCCTGCTGCGCAGCCGGGATGGCGGAGACAGCTGGGAACGCCTGTCCCTGCCGGGCGAACTGAACAGCACGCTGTGGTGCGTCGCCCTGCATCCGTCCAATCCCGACCTGATGTTCCTCTGCACCAATCTCGGACAGCTGTTCCGAAGCACGGATGGAGGCGATAGCTGGCAACGCATGCCGCACGAATTCGGCGAACTTCGCTCGCTGCATTGGCGCGCAGTACCGGCGGGAACCCGCGCCGCGCCACACTCGATTACCCGTCCCACCGCGCCGAAGCCGGTCATCGCGGGCTGACCTGGAAGCCTTCCGCCACACGGTCGCGTACAGAAAAAACTCGAATGCAAACAGCTTATGACTACATCATCGTCGGCGCCGGATCCGCTGGCTGCGTGCTGGCGAGCCGGCTATCCGCCGACGCTAAAACCACGGTGCTTCTGCTTGAAGCCGCGCAAGACACGGCACCCTCGGGCGAGGCCAAAGACGTGCTCGACCCCTATCCGCTGTCTTCCTACAACCAAGACTATTTCTGGCCCGATGTGAAGGCCTTCTGGCGCAATGACGCCGCGGGCGGCGCGGTGAAATTCCCGCAGGCGCGGGTCATGGGCGGCGGCTCGTCGGTAGCGGGCATGGTGGCGTTTCGCGGCACGGCCGACGACTATGCGGAATGGGAGGCGCTAGGCGCACGGGGCTGGGCCTGGAACGACGTCCTGCCCTATTTCCGCAAGCTTGAATCGGACCAGGACTTCCAGGACGCTTCGCACGGCAACGCCGGTCCAATCCCGATTCGAAGAATCCCCCGCGACGCGTGGCCTCCCCTCAGCCAGGCGCTTTACCGCTACGCCGTCGGCACGGGCATGGCCTATGTGCCGGACATGAACGCCGACTTTCGGGACGGCTATGGCATGACGCCGATCGGCAACAGCAAGGCTGGCCGCGTGACCACCGCTGCTGGCTACCTGACGGCTGAAGTGCGGCGGCGCTCCAACCTCACCGTGATGGCGGGCTCGACCGTGCGCTCACTTCGATTCGAAGGCAACCGTGTCGTCGGACTCGCCGCTGAAGCCGCTGGACAGGCCGTCGATTTCAGCGCCCGCGAGGTCATTCTGAGCATGGGGACCATCCATTCACCTGCGATGCTCCTGCGCTCGGGCATCGGTGATGCATCCGCGCTCGCGACGCTAGGGATTCCGGTGATTGCCGACCGCCCCGCGGTAGGCCGCAACCTGCAGAACCATGCCGCGCTCTTCGTCGGCGCGATTCTCGGCCGCGATTTCCGCCAGGACCCGGCGCTGCGCACGCATCCGACCACCTGCATGCGCCTGTCTTCCAGCGTGCCGAACGCACCCCGATCAGACCTCTACATCAACATCCAAAGCAAGACTTCGTGGAACGCGATGGGGCTGCGCCTGGCAAGCCTGAATGCCGTGTTGCTGAAGCCGCAAGGCACCGGCCGGGTGCGCTTGTCGAGTGCCGACGCCGCCCGCGCCCCGCTGGTGGAGTTCGGCTTCGGCGACCATGAAGGCGATCTGCTCCGGTTGGCGGAAGGCTTGCTGCGCATATTCGACATGCTGGCCTCCGAGCACGTGGCACCGCATATCGGGACGCCCTTCATCGTGCGGGTCGGCGACCGCATTCGCAAATGGAACGCCCTGACCGAACGCAACGCATTGCAGGCGCGCGTATTCGCCCTGTTGCTGGATGCAATGCCGATGCCGCTGGCCGACCGCATCCTGGCCCGCATGACCGGCAAGTCGCTCGACACCAAGGGCCTGTCGCAGGACCGAGAGGCTCTTCTTGAATTTGTGCGCAGCGAGGTCTCTGGTGTGTACCACCCCGTCGGCACCTGCAGGATGGGGCGCGAGGACGACCCGCGAGCCGTGGTCGATTCGGACGGACGGGTGTTCGGCGTGCAGGGGCTGCGCGTCGTTGACGCCTCCATCATGCCTACTATCCCAAGGGGAAACACCAACATTCCAACCATCATGGTGGCGGAGAAGATGTCCGATCAGATCCTGCGCAACAGCGTGGCCGCCTAGCCGTGACCCCACAAATACAAAAGGTAAAGACACCATGGATCTCCAACTCAAGGGCAAGCATGTTTTCATCACGGGTGGCTCCAAGGGCATCGGCCTGGCGTGCGCCCGTGAGTTCTTGCAAGAAGGCTGCACCGTCAGCCTGGTGGGGCGTGACCAGGCCCGGCTGGCGCAGGCTTGCGCGGAACTCGACATCTCCGGCCGGCTTGCCCACGGCCTGACCGCCGACCTCACTAATGCGCAAAGTGCTTTGGCGGTGATAGAGCAGGCCGAGGCGGCCCATGGACCGATCGACGTGCTGGTGAACGCCGCCGGCGCGGCTCGCCAGAAGCCGTTCAGGGAACTCGAGCCACAGGACTGGCGTGCGGCCATGGACGCCAAGTTTTTCACCTACATCAACGTGATGGACCCGTTGATCAAGCGCATGGCCGTACGTGGCCACGGCGCGATCGTGAACGTCATCGGCATCGGCGGCAAGATCCCCATCACCACGCACCTGGTCGGCGGCGCAGCCAACGCCGCCCTGATGCTGGCCACCGCCGGCCTGGCACTGGCCTATGCGCCGCAAGGCGTGCGGGTCAATGCGCTCAACCCGTCCAAGACGGCTACCGGCCGGCTGGCGGAGGGTGTCGAGGCCGATGCCCGCCAACGCAACATCTCCGAGGATGCGGCGATGATCAAGGCCCGCGAGTCGTTGCCCATCGGACGGCTGGCGACGCCGGAGGACGTGGCCGCTGCGGTGGTCTTTCTGGCATCGCCGCGCGCTGGCTATATCTCGGGCTCGGTGCTGTCGATGGACGGTGCGACACGGCCAATGGTTGTCTGAGGCTGTGCAATCATGAACCCAAGCAAACACGCCAAGGTGCTGATCCTGGGCTCCGGCCCTGCCGGTTACTCGGCCGCCGTTTATGCAGCGCGCGCCAACCTGCAGCCGGTGCTGATCACCGGCATCGCGCAGGGTGGCCAACTCATGACCACCACCGAAGTCGACAACTGGCCGGCCGACGTGCACGGCGTGCAGGGGCCGGAGCTGATGCAGCGTTTCCTCGAACATGCCCAGCGTTTCAACACCGAAATCATCTTCGACCACATCAGCGAGGTCGACTTCAGCGAGCGGCCTTTCAAGCTCAAGGGCGACAGCGGCAGTTACAGCTGCGACGCGCTGATCCTGTGTACGGGGGCCTCGGCGCAGTACCTCGGGTTGGAATCGGAAACCGCTCTCCAGGGCCGTGGCGTGTCGGGCTGCGCCACCTGCGATGGGTTTTTCTACCGCGACCAGGAGGTCTGTGTGGTCGGCGGCGGCAACACCGCGGTCGAAGAAGCGTTGTATTTATCAAACATTGCCAGCAAGGTGATGCTGGTGCACCGGCGCGACAAGTTTAAGGCCGAGGCCATCCTGGTGGACAAGCTCATGGACAAGGTCGCGGCGGGCAAGATCGAATTGAAGCTCTTCCACACGCTCGACGAGGTGCTCGGCGATGCAAGCGGCGTGACCGGCGTGCGCCTGCGCCACGCCCTCGACGGTGCGCTGCACGACGTGGCGCTCAAGGGTTGTTTCATCGCCATCGGCCACAAGCCGAACACCGATATCTTCGAAGGCAAGTTATCGATGAACAACGGCTACATCGTCACCCGCACCGGCCTGCAAGGCTTCGCCACCATGACCAGCGTTCCCGGCATCTTCGCCGCCGGCGACGTGCAGGACCATGTGTACCGCCAGGCCATCACCAGTGCCGGCACGGGTTGCATGGCGGCACTGGACGCACAACGGTTTCTAGAAAACCAATAGGGCCGTTCCTTCGCGGCCGGGCCGTGGTACCGGCGGTCCAGGAATGGGCAATTCGACGCGGGTACTCGGCCGAGGATGTCTTCAGAAAGTGTGAAGGAACCGTCGCGAGCGCCCCGAGACTGTGCCGAGGTCCGGAGCCGTACCGAAGCGAGGCACCGCGCGACCACGCTGTGCGTACAGTGAGGACCGCAGGGGCAGCACCGGGGTACCCAGCAGGTTCATTCCACACTTTCTCAGTCGACGGCAATCTTCGCCGAGCGAATCAACTTGCCCCAGCGTGCGCTTTCCTCCTGGGTGAAACTGGCCATTTCGGCAGGCGTGCCGCCGATGGGCACGATCATCATGCCCTGAAGCTTGGCGATGACATCGGCCTGCTTCATCGCTTCGGAGACCGCGGCGGACAGCTTCGCAACGATAGCCGCGGGTGTTCCCGGCGGGGCCACCAATCCATACCAGGCCGAGGTCGTGAACGACGGCAGGGTTTCCGCCATGGTCGGCACATCGGGCAAGGCGGGCATGCGCTTGGCGCTTCCCACGGCGATGGCGCGCACTCTGCCATCTCTTATGAAGGGCATGCTGTTGCCCAACTCGGCCACGAAGAGATCGGCCTGGCCCTGGACGAAACCCGACATCGCCGCCGCCGAGCCCTTGTACGGAACGTGCAAGATGTCCAGGCCCGTCTGCGACTTCAGCATCTCCACGGCGAGATGCTGCGTCGTGCCCGCACCGCCACTCGCGTAGCTCAATGCGCCTGGGTTTGCCTTGGCATGGCTGATGATCTCGCGCAAGCTCTTGAAGGGCGAGGCTGCCCGCACGAGCAGCACGTTCTGCGCCGACGCGACCACCGAAATCGGCACGAATTCCGCGGGATCGAAGCCCAGCTTCGGATACAGGAATTTGTTGATCGTCAAAGGCCCGGGCGACGCAAACAGCAGGGTGTAGCCGTCGGGCTTCGCTCGCGCGACATACTCCGATCCCACGTTGCCTGCGCCACCGCCGGCACGGTTTTCCACGACGATGGTGGCGTTCATGCTCACCCTGAGGCTCTCGGCTAGCAACCTGGCGATGTAGTCGGTCGCAAAGCCCGGTGCCACCGGCACGACCAGCTTGATCGGCCTGCTTGGGTAGTCGCTCTGGGCCGCGCCATAACCGGGAACTGCAATCGCACAGAGTGCAACGGCGCGCCGCAAGGTCTCGCGCCGGTTGAGGCCCAGCTGGAGCTCGGGGGAAGACGCGTCATTGGCTTTGGACATGATGGGGCTTTCAGGGCAGTAATCTGGAGAAACTTGGAAGTAATGGTGTTGCTAGGGCTTGCCCGCGAGATTGGCCTCGCGAACGAGCTTGCCGAGGCGTTGGCTGTCGCTTTGCTGGAACGCGGCGAAGGCTTCGCCTGATAACCGCAGCGGCTCCAAAGCGAACGTCGTCAACGCATCTTTCACCGGCTGGGTCTTCATGGCTTTCTCCACAATGTCGCGCATCGCCGCAACAATGGCCGGCGGCGTCTTCGCCGGGAAATACGCCGCCCACCATCCGGTAACCTCATAACCGGCCAGCCCCTCCTCCTGCGCAGTGGGCACGTCGGGCAAGGCGGACATGCGGGACGTGCCGGTGACGGCCAGGGGCCGAACACGGCCGGACTTGTGGTGCGGGCTAGATCCCGGCAGGTCCATGAACACGATGTCCACCTGCCCGCCCGCCAAGCCGACGATCGCGTCCGTTTGCGACTTGTACGGCACGGCGAGCAGCTTGACGCCACCCACGCTCTGCAGCAACTCGGCGGCCAGGCGCGTGGTGGCGGTGCCGCTTCCAAAGCTGAACTTGCCCGGATTCGCCCGTGCAGCCTTCAGGAATTCGTGCAGGTTGGGCTGAGTGACCGACGGCCCCGCATTCAAGATCAGGGCGAACTTGGCGATGCCGGCCACTGGAGTGAAGTCGGCCACCGGGTCGTAGGCGAGGTTGGGAATCATGTGCGGATTGAGCACCTGGGTCGAACTCGTCGTCATCACCAAGGTGTAGCCATCGGGCGGTGCGGCTTTGCCGGCCGCCATGCCGATCTGGCCCTCGGCACCGGCCTTGTTGTCGACGATCACATTCAGTCCGGCCACATCCGAGATGCCTTTGGCAAGGGCGCGGGCCAGGACATCGGTCGAGCTGGCCGCGCCGAACGGAACGAGCACCCTGACAGCGCGGGATTTGTCCGGGTAAACCTGGGCCAACGCGGATGTGCTCAACATGCCCAGGCAAAGCGAAACCGCCATGAGGGCGTGGGCCAGCCGTACTTCAGCCCATCGGCATGCATTCATCATTTGGCGCTCCTTCGAGGGTTTGGTATTGCCCGGGCTGCCTGTACCCAACCTGGGCAATTTTTAACTAATGCCATTATATGGGATTAGTTTATACAATGCCAGACCTTTGTTCCTGGTACAACCCAAGCTTGGGCCCTGGACCCATGGCACGCCAAACCCCTTTACCGCGGCCAATGCGTTCCGCGGCTGGCGATGCTGTTAGTTTTTCTTACGGCTCGTCAACTTAATGCAAATGGACGATTCACCACGAAGGTCATAAAGTTCCTGTATCCCAGAGCAGTCAGCAACGATGCGAGCCTGGGGCCTTCAGAACCACCGGACTTCGAATGAAACGCAAACTTCCTGCCCCTGTGCGCGGCACACCCGACATCCACCCCTCCCTCCCAATCGGAGTTGGCGTATGAGCGAGAGAATCACGTTGATCACTGGCGGCGCGGGCGGCATCGGCATGGCCTGCGCCGAGATGTTCGCGGCTGCCGGACACCGTGTCGCGCTGGTCGACCGCAACCCGGAGGTGCACCGGCTGGCCGCCGAGCTCGGCGAAAGGCACAACGTGCCGACCATTGGCTTCGTCGTCAATCTTGCGCAGGAAGCCGAGGTCGTGGCGCTCGCGCGCGATGCGCTGGCCTGGCAGGGGCGCATCGACATCCTTGTCAACAATGCCGGCATCCACCCAAAACAGGCCGACCGGAAGTTCAACCTCGAGGAGGTGACCAGCGAGCATTGGGCCGAGGTCTTCGCGATCAATCTCACCGCGCCATTCCTTCTCACGCGTGAGTTGCTGCCGCAGATGAAGGCGCGCGGCTGGGGCCGCATCGTCAACAACGCTTCGACTTCCGGGCGCACCGGGCGCATCAACGGCAGCACGCCCTATACCGCCTCCAAGCATGGCCTGATCGGGCTCACGCGCAGCGCGGCCGTCGAATCGGGCCAGTCCGGCGTGACGGTCAATGCGATCGCGCCCGGGCCGGTGCTGACCCAGCGCATCATGAACGCGCCCGAATACCGTTCAGGCAAGGCGCAGATGGTGCGCTACGGCAAGCCGGAAGAGGCCGCCGCGGTGATCAACTTCCTGGCATCGGACGCAGCCGCCTATGTGAACGGCGCGGTCTACGACGTCAACGGCGGCACCCTGATGGCGTGAAGCCTCGCGGGCCGATGGGCCCCGCTTGGAACGAGGCTCCATCGATCGACGGCCCGCCGTGGTGTGAACACCGCCCCGCCCCGACGCATGCCGGGCGTCAGCCTGCGATCGACTCGACAATCTCGATCATGCGGTCCAGCGCTGGCGTACGCTCACCCTTCAACCAGGCGAACACGAACGTCGTCGGATAAACCATGTCGCTGATCGGCAGAACCGTCAGGTCCGGTGGGTACATAAAGTTTTTCCCTATGATGGACAGGCCGATCCCCATGCCCACGGAGACCAGGTTCAGCTGCGACACCGTGGTGCTCACCTCCTGCACGATCCTCGGCTCGAAGCCGGCCTTGCGGCAGAACTCCAGGATGGCGCCATGTGCCGGACTGCTGATGCCCCGGGGCACGACGACAAACCGCTCGTTCGCCAACTCCGCCAGCTTCACCGACTTCTTTCTTGCAAGGGGATGCTCGTTCAACATCACGACGCCCACCTTGCCTGCCTGGATGTTCACCCATTCGAGCGCCATGCGATCCTGGCCCGTCACCAAAGGGGTGGTCTTGCGTTTGCGCAGAAATGTCTTGTCGGGCCCGAAATGCATGAAGCCCGCCTGGATCTTCCTGTCTTCCAGGGCCTTCTGCTGGTCGATCGTCACCTGCTCCACCAGCGACAGAGTGACTTCGGGAAACTCCTCGCGAAAGCGCTTGATGGCGCCACGAAAGAGCGAGTGAAGCAATGTGAGTGACCCGTATCCGATGGTGAGTGCGCCGCTTTTGCCTTCGCCTACGCGCTTGGTCATCGCCAGTGCGTCGTGCAGGTCGTTCATCAGCGCGTCCAGCCTTGGCAGCAGCACCTTGCCGGCCTCAGTCAACCTGACGCGGTGCGCCAGTCGTTCGAACAGTTGCGTGTCAAGCTCGCTCTCGAGATCGGCAATCAGTTGCGACACGGCTGGCCGTGTCACATGCAGGCGCTCTGCGGCCCGCCCGAAGTGTTCTTCCTCCGCGGCAGCCTTGAAATAGCGAAGATGTCGGAGTTCCATGGATTACCAGTAGTGCGGCCAGTGACGGACCTCGCCGGATGGCCATCGACGAGGCCAGGTCGCCATCGCGGGGCCGGGCACGATTGTAGCCGCTCCAGCGCCGCAACACCCGCCTGTGGGGTCGCCCTGCGAGGGCACGGGCAAACCCGCACGCCGCACCGGTCGTCTTGCGGTTCGCCGAAATCCGTCGAACGTTACGCCTCGGCGAACCTGAAGTCTCCAACCGATTCGTAGAAGCGGGCGATGTCGTCCAGCGTCGCATGGTCCGCCAGGTCGTTGAACGCCATTTCGACAATACTGCGTGCCAGGTTGCCGATGAGCACCGGAGCACCGAAGCTCGCAGCCGCCTTGGAAAAGAGCTGAAGGTCACGCACTACCGAGTCCAGAGGCACGTCGGCCGTGGGCTGCGCGGAATGAAAACTCGGCAGCAGGCGCTCGGACGCACTGCTGCGGCCGGAGCTGTTGTTGAGCACGGTGTCCATGTCCCGCATCGACAAACCCTGTCGGGCGCCGAGGCCCGCGCACTCGCAGGTCACCACGCGATTACATATGGCGATGGCTTGGACGACCAGATAAGTCGCATGGCCGTTGCCGGAAGCGCCGGCAACCACGACCCGGGGCGTGATGACTTCGAGCAAAGGCTTGATCTTGGCCACCGCGTCCGGATCGCCGCCGCAAAAAATCGCGGCGTGGGCCTGGAGATCAGCCCAGATTTCAGCATGCACAGGTGCATCGACGAGTTGCACACCGCGCTGCTTCATCGCTTCAGCAAGCGCCCGCGTCGCCTCCGGATCGCCCGCAGTCAGGTCAACAACAATCTTGCCTGCCGACAGGTTCTCCGCGAATTCGCCGTGCTCGAAGGTCACGTCGCGCAAATCCTCCTCTACCGCCTTGCCACAGACCATGATCACATCGCTGTCCCTGACAAGCGTCGCCAGCTCCGCGGCATGTTCGCTCCCAGCGTTGTGTGTCGCGTCGAACACCGACACTTCATATTGCCGTGCGAGTTGCTGAACGAGGTGTTGGCCAAGTGGCCCGAAGTTCACGCATCCAATCTTCATCTCAAGCCCTTTCCATCTGCGACTGCGCCGCCGGCGCCGGGTCTACGAAACGCGCACCGGCCAAAGATTCGATGAGTCCGATCATCTGTTCAAGTTGCGGGTTCTTTCCCAACGTGTTGACTCCGATCTGCAGGAGGCCCCGTACGATGGTCGTAATCGGCATGGGCGCACAACTCTCCAGGCTGAGCGACAGCGCCTGGTTCGTGTCCTTCAACTGCAACGCGAGACCGAATTTCGTGGCTTGTCGTCCTTCGGCGATCGCATGGAGCATGCCGGTGGAGGTGAAGTTGCGCGCCGTGGTGTGGTTGATGGCTTCGGTCATCACCTCAAGGGGCAAGCCCATCTTGCGACCCAAAGCAACGATTTCGAGCGTAGAGAATCGGCAGCCGGTGTTCATCAGGTTATTCACAGACTTCATGGTCTGGCCGTTGCCCACGCGGTCCCCGCAACGGTAGACATGGCGGCTGATGGCCTCAAGCACTGGCCTGGCCCGCTCATAGGCATCCTTGGGTCCCGAAGTAATGATCGACACCGTTCCCGCCTCAGCCGCCGCCATCGAGCCCGACACGGGCGCATCGAACAGCACCACGCCCCCTTCCGACAGACGCCGGGCAAATGCGCGGGTCTGGTCAGGCATGCCACTGGTCTGGTCGATCAGGATCTTTCCCGGAGAAAGGCCCTCGAGAAGCCCGTTCGCTCCGAAGATGACGTTGCTGACATCCGAGCTGCGAGGCAGGCACATCAGGATGATGTCGCACTGCCGAGCCATTTCCGCGGCTGTTGACACCGCCGTGGCCCCTTTCCTCTCGAAGTCCGCCACGACCGTGGCGTTGAGGTCCAACACCCTCAATGGATATTTCCCGATGATCTGGCGTGCCAGCGCTCCGCCCATCGCACCCAGACCGATATAACCAACGTTCATCATGTGTCTCCAGATCACCAACCGCTGACAATCAATGCCTGAATTATTTGAAAGATGGAGCAACGGGTCAAGACACATTTCCGGGCGGGCTCGGTAAGGCGCCCTTACCGCAAATCCCGCTCCATCATGCGCTTGAAACCGGTTCAGCCCCGCGCCTGGGCCAGCAGCGTTTCCGCGTTGCTGACTTCGAACGCCCCGGGGCGTTCGACGTTCAGGTTGGACACCACGCCGTCCTTCACCAACATCGAATAGCGGCTGCTGCGCACACCCATGCCGCGTGCCGTGAGGTCCAGCGCGAGGCCGGTGGCGGTAGCGAACACGGCGCTGCCGTCGCCCAGCATGCGCACCTTGCCGCCGGTCTTCTGGTCCCTCGCCCATGCGCCCATGACGAAGGCATCATTGACGCTCACGCACCAGATTTCATCGACTCCCGCCGCGTTGAAAGCCTCCGCGTGTTCGACATAGCCTGGCACATGGCTCGCCGAGCAGGTTGGCGTAAAGGCGCCGGGCAAGGCAAACAAAGCAATGGTCTTGCCTGCGCTTGCCTGGATTACATCCACTGGATTGGGGCCCAGGCTGCAGCCTTCGCCCTCGTGTTCGACATATTCCATCAGGGTGGCAGGGGGAAGTGTGTCGCCGACTTTAATCATGAGTCTCTCCGTTCATATTGAGCCAACAGGGCAAGCCACGAAGAATGGCAGTGCCTCATACCGATGTTGCTGGTGCGCGCTTGATAGCCCCAAAAGCACCCCTGAAAATATCAAGGAGCGTCAGACCACCCGAGCTACGCAAGGCAACACCCGACTCTAGATGTCCGTCTGAGCCATGTCCATTTGGATTTAGTTCATCACGAGTCAGCAAATCTGACCGACGCTCTGCGAGGATGGTCCGAGAGCCGTGCGATCGACATGCGCCGCGTGGCTAAGCCTGGGTCAGCGCCAGGCCTGTTTCTTCAATGTGCCCGATCAGATCCTGGCTGACGGCTGCAAGGGGCGCGTTCTCCCGGAATACCACCGCGATGTTCCGCTTGAGCGACGAGACGTCCAATGGCAACGCCTTGATGAACCCCGCGCTCACATCGGCTGCGACTGCATGAATGGGCAGCATCGCCAGATGGTCACTCGACCGGATGAGTGTTCTGGTGAAGTCGATCGATCCACATTCCACCAGGTTCACTGGCAAGCGAATCCCTTCCACGTCCATCAGCCTTTCAAGCACGGTGCGCTGCGACCAACCGACCATGGGGCAGATCCAGGGGCACTTCGCCGCGTCGCTCCAGTCCACTGTGTCCTGTTGGAAAAGACTGTGGTCAGCCCGCGCGAAAACGGACAACTTGTCGCGAAACAAGACCCGCTGTTTCAGCCCGTCGAAAAGAATGTCGAAGAACTCGGTCTGGCCGACGACGAAATCGAACTCGCCCCGCTGCAGCCCGACCAGCAGTTCGATCTGCACCTTCTCCACGACACGCAGCAGCACGTTCGGGTGAGCCTCCCGCCAGCGCGCCACGGAGAGCGGAATGACGTTGCTCGCAAGACTCGGCAAGGTGGCAATGGTCACTACGTTCGCCCGGGCGTCGTCGCGCTCGGAACAGGTCTTGGCGAGGTTCATCTCCTCGCGGATCAATCTCGCATGTGCATAGACGAGCTCGCCCGGTTTCGTCGGCGTAACACCGGTGGGTCCACGTTCGAGCAGCCGCACACCGAACTCGCTCTCCAGCCGATCCATCGATTTCGACAACGCCGGCTGCGACACGGCAAGTTGCTTCGCAGCCTTGGCCAGACTGCCCTGCTCGATAATGGTTGCGAGGTAGAGAAGTTTTCTGGGGTCCATGCGCTCGTTTCGATTGATCAAGCGTGGCGGTGGCGGACCACGGGCCTGCCGCCAGAGCAAGCCTGCACGGCCCGGTCGGTCAGTCCAGCGTAATCTTCAGCGACTTGATCACTTCGCCGAATTGCTGGTAGTCCTGGTCCATCACCTTGCGCAGTTGCGCAGGACTGCCGGCCCAGGCCGTGAAACCGACGGCATCGAGACGCTCGCGGATGTCGGGCTCGGACATGACGCGTACCAGGTCAGCATTGACCTTCTCAACAATTGGCTTGGGCACGCCCGTCGGGGCGAACAGCGCCACCCAGGTGCGCGCCTCCACGCTGGCCGGGCCGCCCGACTCGCGCACCGTAGGAATGTCTGGGTAGCTCGGGTGGCGCTGCGGTGCCGCCAGCGCCAACATCTTCACCTTGCCTGACTTGGCCAAAGGGCCGACGGTGGCCGCCGTGCCGAACGCCCAGGCGATGTCGCCACGCGCGATGCTCACGTAGATCTGCGGGGTTTCCTTGATGGGTATGTGGGTCATCGGAAGATTGAGAGCGGTTTCCAGCATGGCCGCATTGATGTGCAACTGACCGCCCACGCCGGACGATCCGTAGGTCAGTTGGCCCTTGGCCTCCTTGGCCGCGGCGGCCAGGTCGGCAACGCTTTTCCATTTCGAATCCGCTGCCACCACGATGAAGTAGTTCGTGCGGTACATCGGCGCCACTGGCTCGAAATCATGAAACGGATCGAACGGCATCTTCTTGTACAGATGCGGCTGGATGGTCATATAGGACGCATCGACCTGCAGAAATGTGTAGCCATCGGGCGCGGACCTTTTGGCTGCCTCGACCGCGATCCAGCCGTTGCCGCCAGGCCGGTTGTCGATGATGACCGACGTATTCCAGAGCTTGCCCAACTTCTCGCCCACGAGGCGCATCACCCCATCCGGACCCGTGCCCGCGGGAAAAGGAAGAATGATCTTCACCGGTTTGTTCGGAAAGGCCTGTGTCCACGCTGCGGTCGGCAACACCGCGGCCATTGACAACGACAGCAGCAAAATTCGTTTGGATAAGTTCATCGGGTCTCCTATTTGTGAGTTTCAGTTCATCCGAATGCATATGACGTCCGGCGTTGCCGCTGCCATTGACATTGAAAATGTAGACCGGCGCTGGAATGGCGTCTATTTGGTTTTTATGCCCTAAGACGTTAGAAAAACTAACCATCGTACTGAGGCGGGTGCGCTGCTGCCGGGCAGGCTGTCGAGACGCAAGGGGTCGCGGCGACGGCACGCGCATGTGACCCTTTTAACCAGCGCCACGAGCCCGTGGACAACAGGCTCGTAGTCTGGATGCAATACTCAGTGAAAGGACCGCCCGCCGTCCGTTGCCAGGGCTGCCCCGGTCACATACGAGGAATCCGAGACCGTGAGGAACAGGATCGCTCGGGCGATTTCCATGGGATCGGCCAGCCGCTTCAAGGCGTAGTTGCCGACGTTGGCCCGGTACCCGTCGGCCATTGGTGTGTCGACCATACCTGGGCAAACCGAGTTCACACGGATCTTTGGCGCCAGTTCAGCCGCAAGCACGCGTGTCAATGCAATGACGCCACCTTTCGATGCCGCGTAGGCAGTCAGGCCCGGCGCGTTGGAGAGCAAGCCCGCAGCGGAGGCAATATTGACGATCGTCCCGTCCAGCTCTCGTTGCATCCACGGCAAGCAGCTTCGGACCACGATGTATGTGCCGGTCAGGTTCACCTCCAGAATGCGGCGCCAGGCATCGGCGGGCACTTCGGTGGTGAGCCCCTTGGACATGATGCCCGCCGCGTTGACCACGCCGTCGATGCCCGACATCGCCAGGCCGGCCTGCTCGATGACCTTCATGACCGCGCTCTCGTCGGTGATGTCGACGACATAGCTGGTGGCGCCGATTTCATGGGCCGTCTCTGCAACCCGCGCGTCACGGTCGAGCAACGCGAGCGACGCGCCTTCCGCGGCGAACAACCGAGCCACCGCCCTGCCTATGCCGGAAGCGCCGCCTGTGACAACCAGCCGCCTTCCTGCGAGCCTGTTCGAAGGCGCCGGCGCCGCGCTCCCAGCCTGGTTCACTTCTTTCTCAGCCATCGTTATCTACCCTTTCTGTCGTTTTTGAAGATCCACATCGATGTCCGTCACGCTCATCGTTGGACGAAAGCGTTCGCTGGCGAACCCTCCGCGGTGGAAATGAACACGCTCTTCGTCTCCAGGTATTCGTTGACCGATTCGATACCCTGCTCACGCCCGATCCCCGAGCGCTTCATGCCGCCGAAGGGCATCATGTAGCTGTAGGTTCGGTAGGTGTTGATCCAGACGGTGCCGACTTCAAGGCTCTTCGACATGCGTAGCGCCTTGCCGATGCTCTTCGTCCAGACTGCCGCAACCAGCCCGAAGTCAACGTCGTTTGCAATCTCGACGGCCTGCTCTTCCCCATCGAATTCAATAATCGACAACACCGGGCCGAAGACCTCTTCTTGTGCGATACGCATGCCGTTGGTAACACCGTCGAAGATGGTCGGTTCGACGAACTGACCGCCGATCAAACCCGGCCCCACGGCCGGCTTTCCCCCGAGGATGCATCGCGCGCCGTCTTCCTTGGCGACTGCAATGTAATGAAGGACCTTCTGGAACTGAGGTGGCGTCGCTATGGGTCCTACATTGGTGGCCGGGTCCATGGGATCACCGAGACGGATGTTCTTCGCCATCTGCAAGAGCTTTTGGGTGAACTCCTCCTTGATCGACTTTTCGACCAACAACCGCGAACCGGCGGAACACATCTGGCCTGCAGCACCAAAGATGCCCGAGACAACGCCAGCCGCAGCCAGATCAAGATCGGCATCTGCGAACACGATGTTCGGGGACTTGCCACCCAGCTCAAGTGAAACCCGCTTCAACGTGCGGGCCGCGGTCTCGTAAATTCGCGTGCCGGTTACGTCGGATCCCGTGAAAGTGATTTTGGCAATGTCGCGATGCTCGACCAGGGCCGCTCCGGCTTCCTGCCCCAGCCCCGTGACCACATTGAAGACACCATCCGGCACGCCGGCCTCCTTCAGCAGCGCTGCGAACTCCAGTGTGCTGACCGAGGCGAATTCCGAAGGTTTGACCACCACCGAGCATCCCGCGGCCATGGCCGGAGCGGCCTTGACCGCAGCGAACCACAAAGGTGAGTTCCAGGCCGTGAGCGCGGCCACCACGCCGATGGGTTCACGTGTGGTGAACGCGAAGGTGTTGGGCTTTTCCATCGGGACCGATGAGCCCTGAATCTTGTCGGCCAGACCGGCGTAGTAATACCAGCACTCGGCAATGGCGGCGAGCTGGCCATGCATTTCGGCAAGCAGCTTGCCGTTGTCCCTGGCCTCGATCTCGGCCAGGCGCACGGCGTTCTTCGCCACCACATCGCCAATGCTGCGCAGGACCTTGCCGCGCTTGGTGGCCGACATGGTGGCCCACGCACCCTTGGTCATCGCCAGCTTGGCCGCGGCGACGGCACGCTCGACATCCTCAGCGCCTCCACGCGGGATCAAGGCCCAGGCATCACCGCGGTAGGGATCCACCGTCTCGATCCATTCGCCTCGCTGAGGCTCGACTTCATTTCCGTTGATGTACAGACCATACTTTTTCATAGTTGCCTTGGGGTCAGTCGGTCACCCGAATGTTGTTCTCTGTGATGACTTCACGCCAACGGGCTGCTTCGCCCGCGAGGAATGAAGTGAGTGCTGCGCCAGTCTTGATGTCGGGCTGGAATGCCATCGACTTGAACCGATTCTGGAAGTCAGGCTCGTTCACGCCTTTGGTAATGACGTCTGCGATCTTGGCCACGACGTCGGGCGGCGTACCGGCGGGTGCCACGAATCCATGCCACAGCACCGTGTTGATCTGTGGAAGACCCAACTCGCGCGTGGTCGGGACATCCAGAAGATTGCTGGACCGCTCCTGCGACGACACAGCCAACACGCGCAACAGGCCGTCACCCCGCATCGGAGCCACCTCGGATACCGAGGCGAACATCATGTCCGCGAATCCACCCGCGATGGCCTGCAGACACTCGGGATTGTTACGGTAGGGCACGTGCAATCCGGTACCGCCGATCGTCTTCAGAAACTTGACGGCGTTCAAGTGCCCCATGGTTCCCACGCCGCCCGATGCGAACTTCACGCCACCAGGCGCCTTGGCTGCGGCCTTGAGGTCGTCCATCGTCTTGATATTGCCCGAAGCGGAAACAGCCAGCCCCAAGGGAAAACCACCAACCCCCGCGATCGGCGCGTAGCTGTCGAGGCTATACCTCATCTTGTCGCGTAGAACCGTTTGCACAATGCTGGTGCCGATCAGACACAGCATCGTGTAGCCATCGGCCGGCGCCGATGCGACGTAGCCTCCGGCAATCGTCGTGGAAGCGCCGCCGCGGTTCTCGACGATGACCGGCTGAGACCACCGGCTGGTCATGTATTGGCCGAGGGTACGGCTGATCAGATCGTCCGTTCCGCCTGGCGCATTGCCGACCACGATCTTGATGAGGCGCGTCGGGTATGTGGTTTGGGCGAATGCCTTTGACACCGGAATGCCGACCGAAGCAAGACCTGAGGCCGCTTGCAGGATGGCTCGCCTTGTAATCATTTGTTGTCTCCTAATTCTTTGTTTGGCATGACGTGAGTTTTTTCTCTCACCATGGACGTTCATACGAATGCCCGGAACCTTCAAATGCGGCGCGTCGCTAGGTCAGACCGCATTCACATCTTCTTCAGGCGCCAGGTGCTCCAAGTATTGAAGTTGTCGAGATGGGGGTCAAGACGGCTTTTCTGGAGCGTTCGTTAAGATTTGCTTACGTCAGGAATCCGCGCGCGGATGGACGAAGGAACGCCGTGAAGTCCGCCTTCACGGCGATGCGCGCGTGCTGTCAGGCCATCGCTTCGATGATCCGGATGTCTCTGTCGGCTCCCCCGCCCAGAGCACGCAGGGCCTGCTGGTACGCAGCGCCATCATGTGTGGCAATCGCCTGCTGGACACTGTCGAATTCGATCAGAATGGTGCGCTCGCCGACCCCTGCCTCGTACACCTGTGCCGGCGTGCCTCGGGCGAGAAAGCGGCCGCCGCCGGCCTGGATAGCGGGGCCGGCCAGCTTGCCGTATTCGGCAAGCGCGTCGGGTTGGGTGATCGCGCGATAGGTCGTGATCCAATAGGCTTTGGCCATGGTGAAGCTCCTTCTGTGGTTGACGGTTCAATGGTTGTAATGGGCGTGGGTCGCCCGGCGTTCGGGGAAGTCTTTTCCCCTTTGACTTGCTGTTGGGCGAAGCCGTTTCTCAGTCGCCCCGCGCCTGCCTGGCCTTGGCAGTGGCGCCGTTGAGCAAAAAGGACAAGTCGGTGCCAGTCGAGAGGTAGCGACAACCCAATTCGACCATCTCGGCGGCCAACTTCGGATAAGCAACCAGTCCGCCGATGCCGAGGTGCTTGCCATGCTTTCGGCACGCGGCGATGCTTTGCACATAGGCGTCGCGAATCAATGGATGATCGAGCTCGCCCGGTATGCCCATCGAGGATGCCAGGTCGTTCGATCCGATGAAAAGCATGTCCACGCCCGTGACGGCAGCGATCTCATCCACCTGGGCAAGTGCCTCGGCCGATTCGATCATGACAACCACCATCGTGGCGTCATTCATGGCGGCAAATACTTCTTTGGTCGGGAATGCCTTGAATCGAAGGTGCGGCAGCGAACCGGTGAATCCCCGATTCCCCAATGGAGGAAACTTTGCGGCATCGACGATGGCTTTGGCATCACTGGCCGATTGAACATGGGGGGCGATGACGCCAAGCGCGCCGCCGTCCAGCACTCGGCCGATCGATTGGGGCGAGATATTCGCAATCCGGACTAGCGGGGTGATCCCCAGCGCAAGCCCGGCCATGCAGATTTGCGCGGTGGTCTCCAGGGAGAAGCTGCTGTGTTCCAGGTCGATGTAGAAGGTATCGAATCCGGCGGACCGCGCAATTTCAGCGATCTCGATGGTGCGCACCAGGCGAACGGTCATCGACACCACCAGCTCGTCGCGGGCTAGCTTCTCCTTGACACCGTTTCGAACTAGGTCTTTCGCTGAAACAGCCATGACATCTCCTGAAGGTCTTGTTTGATTTCACCCCGGACGGGCTTGGCTTTGCCCGAGCCAAACCGGTCGCCGAGAAAGCGCTTTCTGATCGACGTCAGTGGCATTCGCTTTCAATGATCGAGATCTTCCGTGCAAGCCAATACGGGGTCAAGCAACAAACAAGTCTTTGGCTGATGACCAATAACCCGGGGTTATAGCCCCGGAGTTTCACCTCTGGATATGTTCGAGATGCACTCCTAGAATTTACCCATTCCAGGATCGAAAGACCATTCGCTCCGTTCAAATCACAGGAGAATCACATGCGAGTTTCAGTGGCTGCATCGGCCGAGTCGGGTGTCGTCGGCAGCATGCGCGATGGCGTTCTTGAGCAAAAATTTTTGCTCACGGGCAAGGACGGCGCGCCGGACAATTACCTGCTCAACGTGGGCCGCACCGGCGCAGGGGGGTGGACAACACCTCGCCATCGCCACAACTTCGACCAGGTTCGCTATGTGCTCAAGGGAACCTATCCGTATGCCAAGGGCAAGGTCATGAAGGAGGGTTGGGTTGGTTACTTTCCGGAGGGTGTCTACTACGGCCCGCAGGACCGGCCGGAAGGACTCGAGATGATGGTCTGCCAGCTCGGCGGTGCCAGTGGCGACGGCTTCATCAGCGTTGCCGACCGCGAGGCGGCGAATGACATCCTGAAGCTGAAGGGCGAATTCAAGGCCGGCATCTACACGTGGATAGACGAACACGGCAAGAAGCACAACCAGGATGGCTCCGAAGCCTGCCTTGAACAGGCCATGGGAAGAAAGCTGGTCTACCCCAAGCCGCGGTATGAAGACCTGGTCATGATGGACCCAGACAATTACGCATGGATTCCAGACGAGGCGCCTGGAGTTTCGACCAAATGGCTTGGCTCGTTCACCGAACGCAACATGCGCCTGGGCTTCGTCCGCATCGATGCCGGTGCCACGTTCCAGGCCGGTTGCGAAAGTTCGATTGAATTGATGTTTCTTGCCGAGGGACGGGTGCGATTCGACGGCAAGGAGCATGGCCCGCAGGCCGCGTTCGAATTCCTGGCCAATGAAGGCCCGTACCCCATCACAGCGGTGGCGCAATCCAAGTTTCTCCGCATCGTTCTACCCAGGTTCTGACACGCCTCGCCGTGTCCCGCCTTTCCCATCGGTCAGACAACACCAAGGACAATAAAAATGAAGTTTGCAAGTTTCATGGATGGCAGCCAGCGCCACATCGGCGTCGTTCAGCCAGACGGGCAGTCGATTCGCGCGCTGGACCCATCGATCTCCGACATGAACGTTCTCATTGAACGCTTCGAGACGCTCCGCGGGGAATTGCCGCTCGACGGCCCTGTGGTGGCGTTGGACAAAGTCAGGCTCTGCGCGCCGATCACGCCACGGCGCAACATCTTCTGCGTGGGTAAGAACTACCGCGCACACGCCAAGGAATTCGCGGGCAGCGGTTTCGAGGCCGGTGCGGTGAAGGGCGCCGAGATCGACGAGTTTCCCGCCGTCTTCACCAAGCCCGCGACCACGGTCGTCGCGCATGGCGAAGCCGTCGAGCTGCATGCGCACATCACGTCGTCGGTGGATTACGAAGCCGAACTGGCCCTGGTGATCGGAAAGGCCGGGCGAGACATCACGCCGGAGAACGCGCTCCAGCACATTTGGGGCTACACCATCGTCAACGACGTCACGGCAAGAGATCGCCAACGCAACCACAAACAATGGTTCCTGGGCAAAGCCCTTGATACCTTCTGCCCGATGGGCCCCTGGATCACCACGGCCGACGAAGTCAAAGGCGACGATCTCGACCTGAAATGCTGGGTGAACGGTGAGCTCCGGCAGCAGGCCAATACGTCGGATCTGTTGTTCGACATTCCCACGCTGATCGCCACCATCTCGGCCGGCCTGACACTGTTGCCGGGAGACGTGATCGCAACCGGCACGCCTGCCGGCGTGGGCATCGGCTTCAATCCCCCGCGGTTCCTCAAGCCCGGAGACGAGGTCTCCATCGAGATCGCCGGCCTCGGCGTACTGACGAACCGTTTCAAGTGACCAGGCGATGGCTCTACCGGCCATTACCGGCGGCCCGTTTTGACAAATGACAGGAGACATGAATGAAAAAGACAAGCGCCTTCCGCGGCCCGCTCGCATTGGCGATCGCCGCACTGCTGGCCACCACCGGCTTGCAGGCCGCCCACGCGTGTACCGGCTCCGCCATCAAGATGATCGTGCCGAACCCGGCGGGCGGCATCGGTGACATCGTGGCCCGGATCATCTCGGAAAAGGCGGGCACCATTCTGGAGCAGCCGATCGTGATCGAGAATCGCGCCGGCGCCGCCACCGCCATCGGCACCAGCGCTGTGGTAAACGCCAAGCCCGATGGATGCACCATCCTGGCGATGCCCTCATCGGGAGTGGTGGTGTCCGTATTGAAAGACGTCCCTTACAACCTCGAGCGCGATCTTGCGCCCATACTCGGGGTCGGCTCACTGCCGATGGTGCTGGCCGTTCCGGCCGCCTCGCCTTTCAAGTCATTTGCCGACTTGTCCACTGCGATCAAGTCGAAGGAAGGCATTACCTACGCCTCCGGCGGCGCCGGCACCCTGGCCCATCTCGCCGCTGCCAGGCTGGTCAACGAGCTGGCCGGCACCGGCAACCATATTCCCTACCGCGGCAGCCCAGACGCCATGCAAGGGCTGATGGGCAGCCAGGTGCAGCTCTTCTTCCCTTCCACCGCGGAGGCTTTTCCGTTGCTCAAGTCGGGCAGGATCCGGGTGCTTGGCGTGACGACCGATTCCCGGATCCAGGAACTCGCCGGTGTGCCCACCATGAAGGAACTGGGTTTTGCCGATTTCAATCCGCGGCTCTGGTACGCCTTCATGGCGCCCGCGTCCACGCCTGCCAAAGTCATCCAGCGAGAACATGACGCGTTTGCCAAGGCCTTGCAGGACCCGGGGGTCCTGACCCGCTTGAACGCCATCGGCTTTTTTGCAGAAGGCAAGGATGCGCCGGCCGTCAGCGCCACAATGAAAAGCGAGGCCAAACGCTGGGGCAAAGTGATCAAGGACAACAACATCCAAGCCTCGGAATGACGGCTGCGCACAGGCTTCAGGCACGCGCACGAAGCCGGCTCCCGACCGGCGCCGATCAGCTGCAGCCTTTGGCCAGAAACTCGACACTGTCGCGGTAGCGCCGCACCGGTTCTGAGCCATCCCACGACGCGGCGAGTTCCTTGATGCGGTCGTAGTAGGTCCGGCGTGCAGATGTCATGGGCACCAGTTCCACAACGACTCCCATGCTTTCAGGACTCTTGAAATAGCTCACGTTCTTGGTTCCGTCGGGCATGTGGATCGAACTCAACTCCTCGAAACCGATGGCCTGAAAGCGCTTGCAGGCCTGCTCGTAATCGGCTGCAGCAAATGCCATGTGTTGCAAGCCTTCCCGGCCCGAGGCAAAAAACTCAGAGTAGATGGAAGGCGCGTCGTTGGCTTGGGTGATCAGCTCGATCTGGGTCTCACCGCGATAGGACAGCGCGACTGACATCTGCACGTCGCTGACCTCGCCACGGTGCACGAAGCGGCGGTCGCCGAGGGACTTCTCGAACACCACGAATGGGCCGACGCCCATCTGCCGCGTCCAGAAATCAAGTGCGGCGTCCAGGTCTTTCACGACGAAACTGATCTGCAGGTCAGGCCCCAGCAATTCGCGAAGGGTCTTCAGGTTTTGAGGGTAGCTCATGCTTCAATGTACTCATGTCCAGGGTTGATGACAACAAGGCACGCGGGGCTGGCTTCACTGCTGCGTGCCTTGCGAAAAAGGCGGCATCCAACACGCCACCGAAAGATTGCTTCATCGGGGCGCTCATTCAGCCACGATGTGTTTCTCAATGGCCAACCTTTTCCAGACCATGTAGTCGTCCTTGACGAACTGGTCGGCTTTGTCCAAGGCCAGCATGGGTGGGGTCGCACCGTCGGCATTCAGCAGAGCCATCAATTCAGGAGACTGCGAGATCTCGTTGATCTCACGGTTCAGGCGCTGCAGCGCAGGCATCGACAGCCCTGCTGGCGCGAACACCCCGTACCAGATTCCCGAGGTGTAGCCGTTGGCCGCGGATGCCATGGTGGGTATACCCGGAAACGCCGGATGTGGCTGCGCCGATGTCACCGCCACCGGAATGATCCTGCCGGCCTTGATCTGCGGCGCCAAAGTCGAGTACGAACCCACCAGCATGTCCACAATACCCGCCGACAGGTCGACCACGGCTTGCGAGGCCCCTTTGTACGGTACATGCATCATCTGGGTTTTGGCCGACTCGTTCAGCAGTTCGGCGGCGAGGTGGCCTACTGTTCCGACGCCGCTTGAGCTCGCCTTCAAACCGTTGGGGTTGGCGCGTGCCGCCGCCACCAGGCCGGCTGGCGTGGTGATGCCCGATTTGGCGGAGATGCCGACGATCATCGGCCCATTGGCCACGATCGCCACCGGCGTCAGGTCGACGGACACGTCGAACGGCATTTTGGCAACCGTGGCGGCCGTCGTCACCAAACTGGATGAATGAAAGAGCAGCATTGATCCGTCCCGGGGGCCCTTTGCCACCGCGCTGGCGCCGATGAGGCCGGACGCGCCGACCCGGTTCTCCACGATCACGTTCGTGCCCAGCCGAGGCCCGAGTTGCGCCGCAACCACCCGCGCGAGGCCGTCAGTCTGCGCACCGGCGCCGAAGGGCACGATCAGCCGGATCGGCGTTGGGAACGTGAGTTGCTGGGCCAGCGATGGCTGGGCGGCAAGGCCTGCCAAGCCGGCAAGGATGAAGGATCGAACGATCTGTAGCATGAGGGTTGCTCCTGAGGGGTGGCTTCGACCTAGCAGTGCGTGAGGCCGCCATCACATGCGATGGTCTGCCCGGTCACGAAGTCTGACGCGGGCGTGCTCAGGAACATGACCAGCCCGACCAGATCGGTCGGCATCTGCCCGCGCGGCAAACACTGCTGGGCCATCATGGCCGTTCGCCTTTCGATGGAGGGGTTCACTGTGCGCTCCACTTCGGTAGCCACCCCGCCCGGCCTCACGGCGTTGACCGTGATGCCATGCGGCCCAAGTTCTCGCGCCAGGGCATTGGTCATGCCGATCACGGCCGATTTGGACGCGACATAGTGCAGGTAGTTGGCCACGCCGAGCACAACGGCATCCGAAGCGATGTTCACGATACGCCCCCACCGCGCCTTACGCATGTGAGCCGATACGGAGCGCACGCACAAGAAGGTTCCGGTCACGTTCACCTGCATGACCTGGTCCCACTCGCCTGGCGAGATCTGGTCGAAAGGCTTCCTGCCCAGCGTGGCGAAGATACCGGCGTTGTTGACCAGGACATCGATGCGCCCATGCACCCGCGCCACCTCGGACGCCATGGCCTCCACTGAGCGTTCGTCCGCGATATTGACCTTGATCGCCATGGCACGACTGCCGGCCCGCACAATCTCCGCCACCACTTCCGCGCCCTTGCCCTCATCGCGATCGGCGACCACCGCGACCGCACCCGCCGCCGCGAATTGGCGCGCGAACTCCCGGCCGATGCCTTGTCCCGCACCGGTGATGATGACCACCCGATCTCGTACGCTGAAGTCGCGCGCATCTTCTGGAACCCCGGAATCCATCGGGGCATGTACAACTGCCTGCTGCGTCATGTCGTCTCCTTGTTATTCGAATCGTGTCCAGCGCATCCTGGTGATGCCGCCTGTGCGTTCGCCCCTGCTGCGCGGGGCGCAGCTCGGGGTTGCCAGACTTTGACGCACTGGAAAATGCGCGTCCAGTCACATTTCATGCGTGCACCGGTAAACCAAACTGACGAACGCAAGCGATGTCTGCGCGGGTGGTTTGGCCTGTCGCGCCACCACCCTTTTGGGCGGTACGGTCCCGGTAAGTTCAGCTTACGGTTGGTCAATAATTTACGAATGGACGGTCTCGCATGCAGCCCGTAAAGTAATCCCACCTTAATGGAATAAGGCCGCACTTCGGACCCCGCCGTATCCGACGCTTTCCCGACGTGATTCCGGCTACATCGAGGGACCGGACGCATTCAGCGGGCCTACCATCAACCGCGTACTCAACGACAACCGACATGAAAACATTAGACAAATGCTATATCGACGGGCAATGGGTACCCGTCAGCGGCAGCGAAAGCTTCGAGCGTAAGAATCCTACGACCGAAGAGCCGCTGGTGCGGCTTACGATGGCTACCGCGGCCGACGCCGACCACGCCGTCAAAGCCGCCCGGCGCGCCTTCCCCGCCTTCAGCCGGACCTCGACGGCACAACGCATCGAGTTGCTCGAGAGCATCATCTCCCGTTTCACGGCAAGGCAAGCCGAGCTGGCCGACATTGTCTGCTCCGAGCTCGGTGCGCCGAAGAGCGCGACCATTCATACCGCAGGCACCTTGAGCATGTTCAAGGAGGCCGTCACCACGCTGAAGAACTACAAGTTCGAGGCCTTTCAGGGGTCCAACCTGATCAGTCGCGACCCCATCGGTGTCTGCGCATTGATCGCCGCCTGGAACTGGCCTCTTCAGTTGCTGGGCACGAAGGTCGGCTATGCGCTGGCAGCCGGCTGCACCATGGTGCTCAAGCCAAGCGAATTCACGCCGCTCAGTGCGGTCGCCTTCGCGGAGATCCTGCACGATGCCGGCGTGCCGCCCGGTGTGTTCAATCTGGTGATCGGCGACGGTGCGACGGTGGGCAATGCGCTGTGCACGCACCCGGAAGTCGATATGGTGTCGTTTACGGGCTCGACCCGCGCGGGGATACTGGTGGCCGAAGCCGCCGCGCCCACGGTGAAACGTGTATCCCAGGAACTGGGCGGCAAATCTGCCTGCGTCGTGTTGCAGGATGCAGATGTTGCGGCGGCAGCCGAGTGGACCATGGGCCGTGCATTCTTCAACACCGGTCAATCGTGCCATGCACCCACCAGATTGCTGGTGCATGAAAGCCAGATCGACGAGGCCATCGGCGCGCTGAGGAAGGAAGCGGAGAAAGTGAAGCCAGGCGACCCATTCGATTCCGCAACCACGATGGGACCGCTGATCAACCAGGGCCAATTCGAACGGGTGCAGAAATACATACAGAAAGCCATCGACGAGGGCGCGGAGCTGGTATGCGGCGGCTTGGGTCGCCCGGAAGGCCTGGAGCGCGGCTATTTCGCCAAACCCACCGTGTTCGCGAAGGTGAACCCGAACTCGACGCTCGCACAGGAAGAGGTCTTCGGCCCGGTGTTGGCCCTGATTTCCTATTCCGACGTGAAGGAGGCCATCGACATCGCGAACGGCACGGAATATGGGCTGGGCGCCTACGCTTTTACCAAGGACCGCGATGCTGGGCTTGACCTCTGTCGGCGGCTCAGGGCTGGCCGTGTCTTCTTCAATGGCGCATCGAGCAATCCTGCAGCGCCCATGGGCGGTTACAAGAAGTCAGGAAACGGGCGCGCCATGGGCGTCTACGGGCTCGAGGAATATCTGGAAGTGAAGGCGATCATGGGATTCGAGGAACAGTAGTTCGCTCGAAACCAGTCATCGCGCAGGGGCTGGCTGGTCTCGGCGTTCGAAGACTGGTGACCAAGCCTCCCTGGGTACCACCTCTATTACGCCGGCAGATCGCACCTACCTCTTGCGTTGGTTATCGCGGCTCAAAGTATTGGGTTCTGGTGTTCCACCGTAACGATGGCGGAGATGGGACGACGGACAGCGTCGATTCCCGAATCAAGCCTCCCGAGGCGAACCAGCCCCTCCGAAAATTCACCGTCCCTGTAGAAGATGGCAAGATTGCCCCAAGGGGCGTAGTAGCCAAGGTCACCCGAGGCGGGTGTATAGGCTGCTGGCGCACCCTTCAGCGACAGCTTCCGAGGCAAGTCTGCAATTTTTTCGGTAGATGCGTAATCAGTCAACTCCAGGTCCAGCGGCAGCATTGCTGCAAATTCCATAGCGCTGTCATTGGTGTCGAGGGTGGCCGTTGCAATAACGGTCCCGTTCAAAGTCATCTGGATCTTCATATCGGTGGCCTGTCTATGGTTTAACGGCTCGGTAGGTCGCGAATGCACTTTCTTGACAGGTGAGGCGTCGCAATTTTCTCCCCCATCTTGCGCTTGAACAAACCGATTGCAACAACTGTCGCGCCCAGCGCAGTAAAAGCACTGAACAAAAATATCATCGGAAGTCCGGCAACGTCGCCGATCCAGCCCAGCGCCGGACTGGCAAGACCGAGCGAAAGGTCAAGGAATGCCGTGTATACCCCCATCGCAAGCGCACGGTTGGAAGGCAGAACCCGCTGGACGGCTTCAACACCAAATCCGGGGAAGACCAACGAAAATCCGAATCCTGTCAAAGCCGCGCCAACGAGTGCAATCGCTTGGGTCAAAGCCAGGCCCAGCAATGCAAGTCCAATGGCTTCGATGATAAGAAACGCGAGCGCAACGCGGGCGCCGCCGAAACGATCGGCCAAGTGGCCGAAGGCGATGCGAGCCGAGATGAAGGCGATTGCGTAGCTTGTAAAGATCGGCCAGCTCGGCGACCAGCCTCGGTCAAGGAAGAGAAGCGATCCAAACCCCACGATAGCGCCAAAGCCGATGCAACTCAATGCGAGACCCAAACCGGGCAACCATACCGCACTCAACACCTCCCGCGCGGAGGCTCTCTCCGCGACGACGGGCGGTACGCCTTTGATCAGCCCAACGATGAACAACGTCAGCAGCGGGAGGACGATCGTTGTCGTGGCCACTGCACCAAAGCCAAAAATTCCATACAAAGTCGATCCCGCTGGTGCGCCCACGGCGAAGGCGGCGAACATGGCCGTGCCGACCCATGCAATGACTCGTCCGGTTTGCTGAGGACTGACCATTCCGAGGCCCCATCCGAGGGCGCCTGTAATGATGAAGCTCTCGGCCGCACCAAGAACCCCCCGGCCAGCGAGAAGCACCGCTGCCGATACTAAGGGCAGATTTGCAAACCGCAATGATGCAAGGTAGAGGCCGCCCGCCGCAGCGGCAGCAACCAGCCCGACCACAACCGCATGTTTTCCCCCGCTTCGATCCGCAATAATCCCTGCCCAGGGTCGGCAGAGCAATGATGCTCCGAACTGGCTCCCGGAGATGAGACCAACGGCAATCGGGCCCATCCTTAGCCCCTCACGTACATGCAACGGCAGCACAGGCAACGCCATGCCGATTGTGACGAAGCTCAGAAGCATGATGAGCATGATCGGACAAAGCGCGAACAGGACCGAGCTGTCTCGCGCACCGGTATGCTTTGGACCCAAAGCGACCATGCCTGGTCTAGCGGCTAAGTCGCCCGCTGCTGATCACCTTCCTAGCTCTCAGTCTTTGCGACGTCACAGCAGCTTCTCGGGCGTGATCGGCAGGTCTCGCACGCGCTTACCAGTCGCATGGAAGATCGCATTGGCAATGGCGGCCGGAATGCCCACCATACCGAGCTCGCCCATGCCCTTCACGCCCAGCGGATTGACGATAGTGTCGTCTTCCTCTACGAAAATGGTTTCGATGGAATGTATGTCGGCGTTCACCGGCACGTGGTAGTGCTGCAGGTTGGCATTCATGATGCGGCCGTAGCGGTGATCGATCTCGGTCCCCTCCTCCAGCGCCATACCGATGCCCCAGACCACGCCGCCAATCTCCTGGCTGTGCGACGCGAGCGGGTTCAGAATCTTGCCGCAGGCGGTCACCTCGATCACGCGCGTAACCTTCACGGTTCCGAGGTCCGGATCGACCTTTACCTCGACGAACTGGGCGCCATGCGCGAGCGTCGCGTACTTCGCGCGCTCCGGCGATGGCGTCGAATCGTAAGTCTCGGTGATTTCGGTCGTCCCCGTACGACGCATGACGTCAGCAACATCGACCGAACGCGACGGATTGGTCTTTAGGCGCAAGCGGCCATCGAGCATCTCCACATCCACGGCGTTCGCGCCTTTCAGCGGGGAGGCGGCATCGCGGTTCGCCAGCTCCAGCAGTTTGGCAACGATAGTCAGCGCCGCGCCCTGCACCGCCGAGCCGACGCTTGAGGTGGTCCACGAGCCGCCTTGAGCCGGGGCCTTGGGCTGTCTCGTATCACCCAGCTCGAAGTGCACCTGGTCCAGCCGCAGCCCGAGGAACTCGGCCGCGATCATGGTCATCACGGTATAGGTGCCCGGTCCGATGTCGCTGGTCGCGCTGGTGACGCCGGCCGTGCCATTGGCCCGGAACGTGATGCGTGCGCTGGCGGGCTGCTGCATCGCGCCCCAGACGCTTGACGCCATGCCCCAGCCAACCAGCAGGGGTCCGTCGCGCATCGAGCGCGGCTCGGCCTTGCGGTTCTTCCAGCCGAACTTCTCAGCGCCAAGGCGATAGCACTCACGCAAGGCTTTGCTGGAGAAGGGCTTGCCGCTTTCCGGGTCGACTTCGGCGTAATTGACGAGTCGCAGTTCCATGGGATCGATCTTGAGCACGTAGGACAGTTCGTCCATGGCGCTCTCCAGTGCGAACATGCCGCTCACCGCACCGGGCGCGCGCATCCACGTGGGCGTGGCCAGGTCCGTCGCCGCGACCTTGAGTGGCGCGTGCAGATTGGGACAGGCATAGACCTGCCGGGTGAAACCCGTAGTGGCATCGGAGAATGGCTCAAATGATGAGGTGTTGTGGAAGGCCTCATGAATCACGGCCGACAGCTTGCCGTTGCGGTCGGCGCCTATAGCGATCTTCTGGATGGTGTGAGGCCGGTAGCCGTGTCCAGTGAACATCTGAGTTCGTGTGTACACCACCTTGACCGGGCGCTTGAGCTCGCGTGCCGCCATGGCTGCCAACGAGGGGTAATAGTTGGGGTTCAGAGAAGATCCGAAGGCGCCGCCAACAAAGGGCGACACCACGCGGATGTTGCCGGCCGGTACGCCCAGACTCTCCGCAAGATGCGCCTGAACTCCATAAACGTTCTGGGTCTTGTCGAAGATCGTCAGCTGATCTCCCTGCCAGAACGCAATGGCCGCGTGCGGCTCGATCGGGTTGTGGTGATTGATAGGGATGCTGTACTCCGCTTCGATCTTGACTGCCGCGGCTTGCATGGCGGCGACAGGATTGCCGCGCGGCTTGCCCTTTGCCGTATCCGGGTCCGGCTGCGCGCGATCCAGCGCCACCGAAAAGTCGGTGTTGTGAGATTCCGTCTCGTACGTTGCCTTCACCAGCCTCGAAGCGTGCCGGGCTTGCTCGTAACTCTCGGCGACAACCAGCGCGATCGGTTGGCCGTTGAAAAATACACGGTCCGACTGCAACGGCCACGACCACTGCGCCGGGGCACCCGCCGCCGGTGCCGGGCCCAACTTGCCCGCGTTCAGGTGGGTGAAGATGCGAATCACGCCGCCGGCCTGCTCGGCTTCGCGTGTGTCAATGGACGAGATGCGGCCCTTGGCCACTGTGCTGAGCACGATGAAACCATAGGTGACATGCGGAACCTGGAACTCAGCCGTGTATTTCGCCTTGCCGGTGACCTTGGCGAGGCCGTCGACGCGGGTGGTTTCTTTGCCTAAATAGCGTGCCATGACGACCTTTCTCCTCAAACCAGCCGTGCGGCGCGCATCAGCGCTCGCACGACAGAACGTTGACCCAATTCAACTTTGTAGGCGTTGTGCGCTAGCGGACGCGCGTCTCGCAATGCAGTTTCGGCGGCCCGCCGGAACGTGGCCTCGTCGGCGCGCTGGCCAACAAGCACCGATTCGACCTCGGCACTGCGCCATGGCTTGTGGGCTACGCTGCCCAGGACCACACGCGCCTGCCGGATCTTCCCGCCGTCCAGGTCGAGCGCGGCTGCGACCGAGACCAGAGCGAAAGCGTAGGAAGCACGATCGCGCACCTTCAAGTAATGCGAATTGCGCGCAAAGCCGGCCGCGGACACGGGGAGCTCAATCGAGACGATCAGCTCGCCGTGCTCAAGGTTATTGTCGCGTTGCGGCGTGTCGCCCGGCAGGCGATGGAAATCGGTGACCGCGATCAGGCGTTCGCTGGCGTCCGGCGCGCGAACGCGCACCTTGGCGTCGAGCGCATACAACGCAGTGGCCATGTCACCAGGATAGGTCGCGACGCAGGCCTCGCTCCAACCCAGGATGGCGTGGATCTTGTTCAACCCCTCCCGCGCACCGCAGCCGCTCCCGGCCTCGCGCTTGTTGCACGGCATGGCCGTGTCGTAGAAGTAGTTGCAGCGCGTGCGCTGCAACAGGTTACCGCCATTGGTGGCCATGTTGCGCAGTTGCCCGGAGGCGCCCGCAACGATCGCCTGCGTGAGCAGCGGATAGTTCTCGCGGACAAGCGGATGGTTGGCTGTCGCAGTATTGGTCGCCAATGCACCAATGGACAGGCCGGAAGGGGTTCGTTGGATTTCCCGCAGCGGCAGCCGGGTAATATCCACCAAGCGAGAGGGGCGCTCGATATCCTCTTTCATCAAGTCCAGCAGGTTGCTGCCGCCGGCCAGAAACTTGGCTTGCGAAAGGGCCGACACGGCAGCCGTCGCGGAGGCGGCATCTGCCGCGCGTACGTATTCAAACGGTCGCATGGCTGTCCTCCTTCTTGTCGCTCTGGGCCAGGGCCAGTTCCGTTTCGGTCGCGAAGCCCCAGGTCTGGGCCGCCTGTCGACCCGAATGGACCTCCTGGATAGCCGCGACGATACCGGGATAGGCACCGCAACGGCAGATATTGCCGCTCATGCGTTCGCGGATCTCATCGTCGGTCAGACGCGTCGTGGTCTTGCTAACGTTATCCGTAACATGGCTGACCTGCCCTCGCTGGGCCTCTGCCAGCATGCCGACGGCGGAACAAATTTGGCCTGACGTGCAGTAGCCGCATTGAAAACCATCGTGTTTGATGAAGGCGGCCTGGACGGGGTGCAGGCGATCACCTTTCGCGAGTCCTTCGATAGTCGTAACCTCTCGGCCCTGGAGCGTTGCGGCCAATGTCAGGCAGGACAAGACACGTTGCCCGTCCACCAGCACGGTGCACGCCCCGCACTGGCCTTGATCGCAGCCCTTCTTGGTTCCGGTCAACGCCAGACGCTCACGAAGTGCGTCGAGCAAAACCACGCGCGAGTCGAGCTCCAGTGCTTGTGAAACACCGTTGACCTGGAACGAGACCTTCACGACGTTTTGAGCCTTAACAGGCGACGACGCTGCACCCGCCACCGGTGCCATCTGCGCGAGCGCCGACTCCGTTGCCAGAAGATTGGCAGCGAAGAGCCCGATGCTGCCACCACCGGTCTGCATCATGAAAGTGCGCCGTGACTGTCCGACACCACTCAGGTTTGGCATTTCCGCAAGAAGAGCCGTTTCATCGGAACTCAGTTCAGGCGGCACATGAGTATTGATTTCGTGGGGCATGAATATGTCCTTTTTAAAAGGTTGAATGCGTTGGCGACAGGCCAAACATTGACATTGACGCTCGCGCGCGACTTTTTGGTTATTCTTCGCCAAGCCTCAGTGTGGCAATCGCGTCTCAGATTGACTACATAGGGAATGCTTAAAGCCTTTATTACCTGCACTACTTAATCGTCACGACAGGGCAACCTCGCGCGAGGAGAGTGGAACGACCGGGATCTCTCCAGCCAGTCAAGCCCATGGCACTCAGGCGAGCGATCGACCTCTCCAGTCCACCGACCTCGCACCTCGAAAGGTCAATTTACGGAGAACTTGACCGTTACGTCGCGACGCCCGAGTACCTGAGCCAAGCCTGTAGGGTCATCCACGCGGCCGAGGCGCGTGTACGAATATGAAGAATCAAATGTCAGATAAAAAAGAACCACGGTGTTCGAGCCGTACAGCATGAGGTCACCATTGCGGATTGTTCCGGGCCGACTTGCGTTTGCTGGCAGCGACGTCGGCAAGTCGACCTTCTTCTCGTTGCCATTAAGGTCGGTCATCTCCAGCGTCAACGGTAACCGCGCAGCGAACGCACGGGCGGCCTCGGTGTCGGCCAGGGTAATGGCGAAGCGTTGCGTACCGACGGTCATCCACATGCGTAACTCCTTTGATTTCAAGGAAGCCTCAGCGACATCCGCGGCCGCAGCAACCCGAGCACTTAGCCCAGGGCGCTGGTCGGCCTTGCAAGCCCCGACGACGAGCAGGCCCAGCAGCAACATTTCTGCACGCAAGCGCCAAGCGCGATGGTGTAGGACTCTTAGGGAAGATGGGCCACAGGTTTTTGTCATATCGGCGATCCGCGGTCTGCACGCGCTGTAAAAAAGACAAGAACTGCGCCGATCAGCAGCACGCTTGCGCTGAACACAAAAGTGCCTTTGTAGCCGCGACTATCGAACAGCATTCCCCCCACCGTCGAGCCCAGTGCGATTGAGAGTTGGACCACGGCCACCATCAATCCGCCCCCAGCCTCTGCATCGTGCGGCAGTGTTTTTGCAATCCATGTCCACCAGCCGACCGGTGCGGCAGTGGCCACCAAACCCCAGAGCGCCAGCAGCACCGTCGTGGCGGTCACGGAGGCGCCAACGACGATGAGCGTCACCGCGATGACTGCCATCAGCACGGGAATTGCCACGAGCGTGCCGTAGAAGCCAATTTTCAGAAACCTGCTGATGACCGTGGTGCCGATGAAGCCCGCGATGCCAAGCGTCAACAGGATGAGCGACAAGGTCGACACATCGGCCCCCGTCACCGTTTCCAGGAACGGCCGGAGGTAGGTGAACAAGGCAAACTGCCCCATGAAAAAGATGCCGACAGCCAGCAAACCGAGCACTACTAGCCGACTCTTGAATAGTCTAAAGACGTTGCCGGAACCCGGCACGCGGGGCTGCGCTTGCATTGAAGGCAAACTAGCCCATTGCCAGATGAATGCGACGACAGCCACCGGCACGAGGCAGAAAAACGCGCCGCGCCAGCCGACGATCGAGGCCAGGTAGCTACCGAGCGGCGCTGCCACCACTGTCGCCAGCGCATTGCCACCATTGAAGATCGCCAGCGCTCGAGGCACCGCAGTAGCCGGCACCAACTGCATGGCCGTAGCCGCCGACATGGACCAAAAGCCACCAACGACAACGCCAATTAAGGCTCGGCCTGCCATGTAGGTCAGATAGTTCGGAGCGAACGACACAATTGCACCAGAGAGGCACATCAAGGCCGTCAGCCCAAGCAACAGCGTCTTGCGGTCAATCCTTCCAGCAATCGCCGAAATCAACAAGCTCGTAAGCACTGCAAAAGCACCGGAAATGGCAATGCCCTGCCCGGTCATGCCTTCGGTGACTCCGAGATCGGACGCCATTGGTGTCAGCAGGCTTACCGGCATGAACTCTGAGGCGATGAGCGCGAAAACACACAAAGTCATCGCGAAGACACCGCCCCAGTGCGCGGGCTGCGCTGCTCGCCTGTCCTGCAATGAGGCGCAGCCCGCGCCTGAGTCGATGGCCTGCGCGGTCATGCCGCGTTCGTCGTGACGAGGTGCCTGCGGAAAAACGACGTCAGCTTGTCGAACGGAATCAACGGTACGCGGTCGTAAAGGTCCACATGACCGGCCCCGGGCACCATGTGCAGTTCCTTGGGTTCGGCAGCCAGCTTGTAGGCCAGTTCACTGAACTCTTTGGAGTGCGCCTGGTCACCGGTGATAAATAGCATAGGGCGGGGTGAGATCGTCTCGATGTCGTTGAATGGGTAAAAGTTCATAAACTTGACGTTGCTAGCCAAGGTCGGATGTGTCGTGGTGCGCGGCGATCCACCTGCGGGTGTGACTTCGCCACGCGGCGTACGATAGAAATCGTAGAACTCACGCTGAATCGGATGCGTGTCTGCGGTCAGTTCATGGACAGTTCCACCGGTGTACTGGATTGGGCCGCCGTTGAACTCCACCTGGCGTTGCTCGACTGCCGCCGCAATGATCTTCTTACGCTGCTCGAGGGTCTGCGAGTGGTTAAGCGCGTCGCGATTGGCAGCGCCCATGTCGTACATGCTGACCGTGGCAATGGCTTTCATTCGAGGGTCGATCTTTGCGGCGCTAATGACAAAACTTCCACTTCCGCAAACGCCGATAGCGCCGATCTGCTGTTTGTCCACATACGCCTGACTACTCAAAAAGTCGACGCCGGCGCTGAACGTTTCGGCGTACATGTCTGGCGAGACTGCATTACGCGGCTGACCTGCACTACCGCCCCAAAATGCGAGGTCGACAGACAGCGTCACGAATCCTTGTTCCGCCATCTTGGTGGCATACAGATTCGCGCTTTGCTCCTTCACCGCGCCCATCGGGTGCCCCACGACAAGCGCCGGGCTACGCTTTTTCCTGTCAAGCGTCTTGGGAACAAAGAGGTTCCCTGCCACAGTCATCTGGTACTGGTTCTTGAACGTGACCTTCTGCACAGTAACCTTGTCGCTCGTGTAGAAATTGTCGGCGCCATTGGGCAGGACGGTGCTCTTTTTCGGAGTCGCTGCGGATATCTCGCCGGCGGTGGACAGTATGCCAACGGCGACTACGCTAGTGCCTGCGATCTTCAGAAACTCACGTCGATCGGATGCCTCGCTGGCTTGCTTTACAGGGAGGGCGAAGGTGTTGTCTGCGGATGTTTTCACGGTTGATTCCTTAGAAAATATGCGACAAGGCAATCACGTATCGCCATGTCAGAGGGTGCTTTTCAGCGTTAAAGAAGTTTGCCAAACAGTTCGCCCATTGACTAGATAATGAATGCTTAATACATTTATTACTCAAACTAATCAATTTCCGCAGAAAGCGAAATCGGCATGCCACGACGTAATCTCAATGATCTATTGGCTTTCGTGACAGTCGCACGTGAAGGCAGCTTCACCAAGGCTGCCGGCACGCTCGGCGTGACGCAGTCGGCACTCAGCCAGACGATCCGGGGACTGGAAGAAGGGCTCAAGATCCGCCTGCTGACGCGCACCACGCGCAGTGTCGCACCGACATCAGCTGGCGAACGGCTCATGAAGGCCATTGGTCACCGCTTCGACGAGATCGAGGCCGAGCTCGCGGCGTTGACAGAACTGCGCGACAAACCTGCAGGTACCGTGCGCATAACCTGCGGCGATCATGTGCTTCACACAGTTCTTCTGCCCAAGCTTATGCCGCTGCTGCGCGAGTACCCGGACATCAAGCTGGAGTTCGACATGAACTACGGCTTTCGAGACATCGTGGCCGACCGCTTCGATGCCGGTGTACGCATGGGGAATACGATTGACAACGACATGATTGCCGTGCCCATAGGCCCGCCGCTGCAAATGGCGGTGGTGGCGTCACCCGACTACTTTGCAAGTCATCCCATCCCCAAGACTCCCTCCGACCTGGTCAACCATCAATGCATTAACCAGCGAATGCCCACGTCGGGTGGACTGTATGTATGGGATTTTGAGAAGCGCGGCCGCAAGCTCAATGTCCGCGTCGATGGTCCATTGATCTTCAACACCGCCCCTCCGCAGGTGGACGCAGCGCTCGCTGGACTGGGTATCTCGCTGTTACCTGAAGATGAACTGATGCAGCACATCGAATCGGGTCACTTGGTTCGTGTACTGCAGGACTGGTGCCCAAAGTTCGCTGGTTATCATCTCTATTACCCCAGCAAGCGTCAACCTTCACCAGCCTTTTCGTTGGTGGTTAAAGCACTGCGCTTCACCGCGACAAGGTTGCGTTAGAGTTTCGGCAAGCAGTGGGTCGAGTTTCATACTGAAGTCCCTCAGTACATCAATTTCTCCCGAAATAGCACCCCACCTGCAAGCACTGACCCTCCCCCTCTCCCATTGCATGCGCCACCGAATGAACGCCAAAGCCGTTCTGCAAAACGCATTGGTCCGTTCTCCATGAAGATCCCACCATAGCGCTTTCATCGCATGATGTGCGCAAACACGATGCTTGCAAACATGATGCCGCCAGAGATGGCGGCGAATAGCCTTATAAATTTCCGTGGCCTCCTGCAGCTTTCGATCTGTGTTCTTCGCGACACTTTCTCGTCGTGCCGCTTTCACTCTCTTGCCCTGTTTCACTCCATGGCATAGGGGTACGGGGTCGCGAAAGATACTAATAGGCTTGAATAGCTCTATATCTAATTGAGCTCCTGATTGTCCACTGCGCGAAACAGCGCTCAACACGTTTGTGACGAAATGTCGAAATGAACGAACACGATGATGGATGTCCGGCTTGCTGAGCTTCAATAAACAGCCACGCAGTGCGGTTGAAATAGTTAGGCAGGCGATGTTTTTTTCGATCCAGGCGTAAACATTTCTGACAGTGGGCGTATCGGGCGCAAGGGCACGTCTACGGGACGTTCACGGCGCGCGAAGACGATGTCCGCAGTCGGTGGCCGATCACTCCAGACCGTATCGAGCTGGTTATAGAGCCAATACCCATTCGGTGTATCGGGGTCCTGGTTAAAGTAGGCCAGCTCGTCGTGCCATTTGCGAATGACCAAGCGCTGCACGGAAATTTCGGTGGCCCTGGCGCGAATGCGGTAGCACACACCGCTCGAGACTTTCTCGGTTTTCCAGTTCGGGGCGTACTCCATGGGATGAGGTAGTTGCAGCCAACTCACTTTGTACATGGGGTCCAGGTGACGATGTGATACCAGGAACTTGGCGAACATGCCCAACATTTCTAGCTGCAACAGCCGAAAGTCTAGCTCTGGCTCTTCCGGGCAGGAGGCGCCGTAGCGCACCACCTTGCGCCCGGTCGTGGCTTTGGCCGGCTGGTCCAGCGCCAGCACGTCGGCATCGAAAAGTGTTTGCATCTCCTGCACAAGGTCATAGGCTACGGCCAGCTTGTACAGAGCCGCGCCCACCAGACTTCCATGTGCGTTGATGCGCAGCCCACGCGGGTACCTCCCTAGACGGTAGGCCAGGCGGATCGCTGAATACTCATGCGCATAGCAGACCTGCCGCAACCAGATGAGCACACGTTCTGCGGCCAGCGCCAAGTCCAGCGAATCTGCGCTTTCAGTTGGCCCACGCGTGTGAACAGGCACCAGGTGCAGGGTTTCCTCCGAAAAATGAGTCCAGTGGGTGTTGGATCGATCAGCCCAGATACACAGGCGCTGATAGTGCCGTGATGCCAGGTTGCGGCCGGGCGGACCGACCAACACCCTGGCATTGTGTAGATAGACATCCCAGCGCCGGTTGTCCGGCTCGGCGACCAGCATGCCCCTGCGGCCTCCGGCCATCTGGTCTGCCAGCATGGCGTCGTGTCCATCCTGAGGTCGCGGCACGGTGCGAGCCAGGGCGGCATCGCAATTCGGACACTCGAAAGGATGCTGAATGGCGCTCAGAAACGTTGGAACAATCGCATGATTGCAATGCGGGCAAGCGTCTTCGAGCGGCAAGTCATGAAGCGGACAGCGGGCCAGTGCGACATGCTGGTAAACCGCGCTGTGATACCCCAGGTCAAGACATTTGACGCAAAAGCGCAGCGAACTGCTCACCACATAGCTACTCGTGCCCGCCAGATCTACAGCGAGCAACTGGTTCACTCGCCGCTCGCTTAAGCCCATTTCTGCGCCAACGTCTTTGGCCTCCATCGGTTGCAGCCTCGTAAACAGGCCGTGCCTCAGGATTTGAGGGGGCAGTGGCGAGTACACCCCGCTCTCCACTGCATGGATATCGCAGTGCCTGCTCCAGGCGCTGTACATGGATTCGTTGTCCAGAATGGGGCGTTTGGCAGATCCCGGCGCTGTCGAAGTGCCGAAGCGGACGGGCGGTTTCACCGCTTGCCTCCGCCGGCGGCTGCGTCCTTGGCCGAGTCGGTGTCCACATAGTAGGCCAGCACACGAAGAAACCCGGAAGTTTCCAGGGCCCGCATCACGTCCACAGCGCTCAGGATTTCCGGCGCCTTGCCATCGTCCAGCGCCTGATGCAGCACCTCCAGCAACGTGGAGCGCAGATATTGCATAGGCAAACGCAGCCCTTTGGAGATGTTGTGCTGACGCATGATCATGGCCATCGCCTCCTCGAAAGGCTGCCCCAGCTTTTCCAGGGACCACCCTGCTGCGTAGGCTGCGGGAAAGGCCCGCGCAAAGACGCTAACGGTGTCGTCTGCCACCGGCACATCAAAGGCCTGCAGCACCAGGGTGATCTCCGCCACATCCACACCCCGATAGAGATGCTCCCTCGCAAAGAATCGCCCAAGGACCTGCATGCCGTTGGCTTCGGCCCAATTTTTAGGCGTGTTGCGAAGCTCGGGCTGGCCGACCAGCAAAAAAAAAGGATGCACACCGAGTTGTTCCAGCGAGTTGAAGGTGTGGATGAGGTAGCCATACTGCTTCCTCGAGAGGTTTTGCGCCTCATCGATCAGGATCACCAGCCGGCGGGAACCGCAAGCGTGCGCCAGTTCGACCAGATGGGCGTGGCAGCGCCGGCGCAGCACCGCCAGGTCGCGGCCGCCGACGCGCGGGCAATTGGACTGCTGCAGCTGTTCCTGGACAAACTCACGCTCGGTCTGCTTGGATTCAATCTGCTCCGGGATTGTCCAATGCAGCACGGCGACCTCGTAGCCGAGCACCGAGCCGAGCGTGCCCGCCAGGTATGAGCAGGCGCGGCTCTTGCCATTGCGCTGCGCGCCGTAAACAGTGCCGCCGGGCTGGTCGATCCGGATCCATTTGGCCACTTGCTGTGCGAGCCGATCGATCTCGGGTGTCCAAACAACGGTGTTGGGAAGGATGAGGCCCTTGGGCAGGGGTTGCGATGAGGAATCGTTCATGGTGTGAATAAATAAAGATTGATGGGGGAAAGTCTCCCGGTCCGCCCCCAGCGCCCAGCGTGCCTGGCCAGGGGATGAACCGGGAAGGTTTAACGGCGCATGGATCGCCGCGGAAGTGACCAAACAACGGGCCCAGTTGGCGGTAGAGGCCGGTTGATGGGAAGCGTTTCGTCTGGCACCGGTGCGAGGGCCGGCGAAGGGACCGTCAGCGGCGGCGCCGCAAGCGCCGGCGGGAACGTCGTGATGGAACGCGGCTCGACGTCCACGATGTCCCCCGGATCCGGATGCATGGGCAGGGTTCCCAGCCGATGGGCCATCGTTGACATTCCCTCCCATGCCTGGGCTTCGTAGAGCATGCCGGGTCCCATTTCGAAGTCCTGGCGTGTCAGATAGCGAATGAGGTAGGTCAGTTGTAAGGCCGCAGTGGGATTGCGGGGCGCTGCCTTGCGCAGATAGGCGAACAGGGCTTCCAGCGGTCGGTCGTCGGCGCGCGTGTCAAGCTCCCCTTCCCGCTTGAACTTGCCAAAAAGCCGCCGGATACGGGCATCATGCGGAAATGTGCCCCAGCGACCCAAGGCCTGGACCGGACCGAACTCGCTGCCGTCGTCAAAAAACAGCATCACCGTGCGCAGGTTGCGCGGGTCGGGCCTGAGCAGCATTTTCCTGCCCTTCAAGTCAAAGCGTTTGGAGAGGGCGCTGCTGGAGTAACGCTGATAGAGGTAGTTGACATAAGGCCGGCGCCCGCCGGCGGCATCCACCCTTACCGTGACCGTGAACGGCCGGCAGAAGTAATACGCCTTGCGCTTGTCGACGGGCAGGTAAGACGGCTTGATGGCACCACTTTCAAGCTTGCGCCGCAGGCGGGTCAACGGCGGGATGTTCTGGGAGCCTGCGGCCGGCAGTGCGTTCTCGTTGCGGACGTAGACGTCGAGGACCTCCTCCAGAGCTTCGGCCTTGACGCGCTTGCCGGGCGGAACGGCGCTGCTTTTCTTCACCGGATCTTTGGGGCCGCTGCCGGTCGTGGACGGAAGCTGATGGACCACCCTTCGAGCCTGCAGACTGAACTTGCTTTCCGCGGCCGCTCGCTCACGCGGCGTTCCGGGATTGCCCAGGATCACTGTCGCGCCGAACAAATGCGTGGCCATGTGCTGGACATGGTCGGCCAGATGAGACAGGGCATTGTCCAGATAGATGACACTGGGGATGGCAAAGCGCAGTTCGGGTATCACGCATGACGGGTAACCGGCGCCCTCCTCCACCCCCAGATCGGGAACGACCTGCTCAACCGGTGGTGGGCCGTTGACGGCGTCCCAGAACAACATCGAGATGTCGTAGGAGGACGCCTGCGCCGCATAGACCTGCCGATTGGCCAGGTTGGCGCCGGTTGCCAAGTGCGTGATCCGGATTTGCTGAAAACGCCGCAACTCCAGCTCTTCCCAATCCCCCTGGTCATTGGGGATTTCGTAGATCGCATGCAAATCGATGGTGTACTCGTCAATGACCCAGGCGCCATAGCCCGCTGCCGGGCGGTCTGCCTGGCCATCGCCCTCTCCATAAGCAGCCAACCCCCCAGCATCGGGCCCATGCTGCATGGCAATGAACCGGGCGGCATACCGCGGCATGTAGTCGGTTTCGATCCAGCGGCGAAGGGCGCGCCGGGCCCGTTCTTTGGTATTGAATGGGTAGGCGTCGGCCCCTATTCCCTGAGCGGTGCACAGTTTCAGAAATCCCCTGTGAAAGGCGCGGAAGGTCATCCGGTTGGGCTGCAAACCCTTGGTGCCGTACGCGTTGAGCAGGTTCACGAGCCCGATCTCGAGCGCGGGATAGTCCCGAAGGATTTTGCGGAACATTCCGCCGAACCCCGCCTTGCCGTCCGCGCTGGGGATCAGTGCCACGGTACGCTGGGGCGGTCGTGCCATAGACCCTTCGACGAACGCGCGGCATCCAAGGATGCGGCCGCTGGCGTCCGGCTGCAGGCAACGCGCGAAAATTCGGAGAAACTGCCGCTCCCCCACCTTCGCGATCTTGATGACGTCCTTGAGGGCGCCGCCAGCCAGATAAAGCGACATGGCATCGCGCAGCCGCGTGAAACGCTTTTGGGCCGCCGGCTGGAGCGCCGAATCGTCATATTCTGGCCACAGGGCCATGTCGCGATGGCACTCGTTCAGCGTGTTGCGCCCTCCCCGATGGCTGACGCCGACAGCTTGGTGCACCTCAGACACGGCGAATTTCGGAATGGGGTCCATAGGGTACCTCGGCTATGTTGATAAAAAGAATTCCCTCGCGGTAGAGCGCGAAAAGTGCGCTGTCGATCAGGTTTTTTGACGCCTTCTTGGCCAGCGCCTGGTACAACTCGGTGGGCGAGCGCGCGGGATCCATCGCCAGCTGGTCACGCACGAGACGTTGGTACGTGAAATCCATTCCGTGCATCACTAGGTGCTGGCGCATGGTGTCCAGATTGGCGAGCAAGGTGACGTTTTCTCGGACGAGCGCGCGCATCCTCAGATGCGGCGTTACTCCAAAAAAATGGCAGGTGGACTGCAGCTGCTCCCAGGTTTGCAGCAGTTGTGGTGTCATGACATCCACCACCAGATCAGCGATCCGCACCTTGTCCCGGAACGTGGTCAGCAAATCGCAAAATGGCGCAACCATTGCCCCAAGCTTGAAAAGTTTGAGGAATTTTGGTTCCACTTCACACTGCCGTGCACCGGGGCAGAAATTCCTCAACAGCCAGTTGTCTGCCCTGAGGGTGGTTGCAAATTCGACGGGTTGTTCGGTGAAGGGGTCGATCCGTCGCACCAGGCGACGTTTGCGCTTTGAATACCTTTTATTCAAACCGCCGTATGAAAAGCCATCTTCTGGAAGCATGGAAGGCCTCTTGAAAGAAAATGAGTGATGAATGTGACTACGCGTGACGCACAGCGACCAAACCGGACATTCGTGGTGAAGTCCCGTGGCTGAAATGGGGAAAAAAGGAACTCTCGGGCGCCATCCGGACGCCGTAGAGGCAGTGCCTGGCCGAAGGTATCTCGGCGGGCTGTTTGACCGGCGACTGCTTGACAGTCGCCCTAGAGACATTAAAATGACCTTATCGCTTCATAACGATGGTTTTTCTAAAACCCGCTCGCAAGAGCGAGCAACGGCTTCCTGCGCTAACAGGCGGCCGTTTGTCTTTGTACCTGGTCAAAAAGTTGATCAGCGTGTCATCAATACCTCCTTCATAGCGCTTCAGCCCTCAGGGGCGGCAGGCGCACTGTGGCGCTGCTCCGCGATCCAGCGAGCCACTTCCCGTGCCAGGGCGAATTTCCCGCGTCTGTGCTTAATGGAGAACACCGCCACGGGAACTGTGTTGCGCGCCAACGCCTGGCGGAAAGCGCTGTTCGTGGGATACCCCAGCGTCGCGCTCAATGCGTTGCCCCCTAACATAGGTCCGTGGACCACCAGTAACTCTGCTTCCAACGCTCGAGCAAGCTCGGTCAGATTTGTCGTTTCGTTCAGTTCCTTGACGTCACAGCGGGGCATCGACTGATGGTAGCCAATCCATCCACGTTGCTCAACCGGGTAATTTCACGACCGAAATTACCACTGCTGAGATATCAACCAGATCTTCAACTTGTTGATTACAAACAAGTTTTTTCAGAGTCTCTTCAGTTATGCGACGCATTTTCCGCGTCAATTGGCGATGACCTCACAGATATTCCTGGCTGCATCAGAAAGGTCCAGATCCAAAACTTTTACGGTTGCGCTCGGCGGGAGGTCGGTGGCACGACGCCCCGCAACATGCAGCAGGTGTTCGATGACCAATCATTTCACCCGGATGCGGATGGGCGATTTAATCACAGCAATAAATGGCGCGGATACAAGGAGGGACAGACTATGCCCCGTCCAAATACCGTGGCTCAGATCGAAAAAGTATCCGGTGTGGACTTCACCCCTGAGCTGCATCAGCTGTTATGGATTGCAATGGATATCACCGTGCCAGTTGGAAACCGGATGACGGCTTTGCTGAGAAATGTGAACGAAGAGATACGGGGGCTCGCTCTTTCGATCAATATAAAGATGCACCGTAAAAAGGAACTGATAGATCTCGACACCTTCGGTTGGTGCCATTCCTTGGGTTTGAAGGCGGGGTTTCCTGCGCTAGCGGCGTTGACCTTACTACTCCTGTATGGACCGGGGACATAGGTGACAGGTGTGCGAAGACATGGTGGACACTTTCCGGCGGATTTGCCGGAGGGAAACCATGCCTTGGAAAGCACAGGACACCATGAGTCTGAAACTGGAATTTGTTGCGCTGGCTACAAAGGAAGGGGCAAACCGGCGCGAGCTGTGCCGGCGCTTTGGGATCAGCCCGCAGACCGGCTACAAATGGCTGCAGCGCCATGCCGGCGAAGGCAGCGCCGGGCTTGCCGAGCGCTCGCGCAGGCCGCTGCGCAGTCCCGGTGCATCGCCCGCCTTCGTTGAGGAGCCTGTGCTGGCCCTGCGCCGTGAGCATCCGGCCTGGGGTGGGCGCAAGATCAGCCGTCGGCTGAGCGATCTGGGCATGGCCCAGGTAGCGCCCAGCACCGTGACTTCCATCCTGCACCGCCATGGGCTCATCACGGCCGAGGCGAGCCAGGCTGCGGCGCACTGGCAGCGCTTTGAACGTGAAGTGCCCAATGCGCTGTGGCAGGTGGACTTCAAGGGCCATTTCGACATCCCGCAGGCACGCTGCTCGCCGCTGACGATGCTGGACGATCACTCGCGCTTTAACGTGGCGCTGCATGCCTGCGGCCAGACCGATACGCAAACGGTGCAAGCGCAGATGACGCGCGCTTTCGCCCTGTATGGCCTGCCGGCGCAGATCAACTTCGACAACGGCGCGCCGTGGGGAGCGCCCCGATCACCGGGACAGTTGACAGACTTGGGCGTATGGCTGGTAAGGCTCGGCATCCGGGTTAGCCACAGCCGTCCCTACCATCCGCAGACCAATGGCAAAGACGAGCGGTTTCACCGCTCGCTCAAGGCTGAAGTGCTCAGGGGCCGCAGTTTCGAAAGCCTTGAACGGGTACAGGCCGCGCTGGACCGCTGGCGCACGGTCTACAACCACGAGCGTCCGCATGAGGCGCTGAAGATGGCCACGCCAGCGAGCCGCTACAGGCACAGTCCAAGGGCTTTGCCGTCAACCCTTCCAGAGCCACAGTACGCGCCTGGCGATGAGATCAGGCAAGTGGGCTGGTTCGGGGAGTTGAAGTTCCGTGAGCGCACGTACAAGCTCTCCAAAGCGCTGCACAAGCAAGCCGTCGCAGTGCGTGAGCGCGACGGCGTTGAGGGCCTCTTCGATGTCTATTTCGCACATCATCATTGCCTTGAGATTGACTTGAGGTTGCCCAATGTGGACTAATCTAAACCGTCCACCATGTCTTCGCACACCTGTCCACTATGTCTCCGGTCCATACATACTCCGAAAAGCGAATGAGGTGGGGGACGAGAGCACCATGTTCTACACTTCTTTGTCCTTGTTTCAAATGCTGCTTGTCTTAGGTCCAGAGTTGCAGCAGCGGGGAATTGCCTACCTTTTCTACCCGTTCTACTTGAAACACATCCTGCCGCTATATTCTGGTTATGAGCTCGATGAATCGGCATACGGTATGGCGCGTACGTCAATGATCCTGAACCTGCTCGCTTTTGTGGACGAGCGCTCAAGCGTTGAGAAGCGCGGGTACAGAGATCGCGTCAACAACATGTATCAATGGTTAATCGGTTTCTGGGGTCGTGTACCGGCGACAGCTTTTAAACCCAGGTTTCGGCCGTCCAATGCAGGCGACATTGAGAGAGACTTCAATGCCATGCAATTGCAACGCGATTCAGCGTGGCGGACGCTGATCGGAATCATTGCGAATGGGCGTGCCCCCATCGTCTTTCGCAGGGCTTCTCTGGATGCTGATCTTGATTACAGCGTGCTTGCCGGCCACCGACGCGAGGACCTCCTTGCTATCGCTGGTCAGATGCTGGTCAAATGAAATGACGCTTGGTTGAAACGTGGTTATCGAGACATACCGCTGGCTACGGGCTGGCTAGTGCTCCTTCCAGGTGTCGTGAGCTGGCCAATGTCGCTTCGGAATGCAATGAAGAGCAGATGACCACGTGCCCGGAGAAATCCTTTAAAAATCAATGAGTTAGTTGATTCCGAGCATGCTCAAAGTCTCTGCAGTCGCTCATGACCCCAGGCTCACTTCATTTGTAGAGCTTTGTAAAGTTGTGGCAAATGTTTCGCGCCACCCACACCCCGCCGCTGTCCGTTCTGCTTGATGACCTGCTGACCAAAACCCTGAAACGCTGGATGCCGCCAACGAGGCACATGGGCCGCGCTGCTGGCGCTGTTTTATGAGTCTCGCTGGGGGGTTAGCCTGCTGGAAACCACGGCCCACAACGGCTACATGGTCGAGCTACAGCACCGGAAAAGCCTGGAGTGTGAAAACGCCATGCTCAGGACGCGGATTGCGGGCCTGGAGGCTATCGGAGATTTTGGGGCCGCGAACGCGCCCGCGATGGGCTATCGAGGCATCTAATCCCGGTATGACAAAATGTCACACAAAGACACAACTCAGGCCGCCATGCGCTCCATTTTCAGCTATCATTATCCGGCCATCGGCCGCAATTTTCTGGTGCACACCAGCAACGTGGCGCGGCACTATCGCAGGTTCTATTTCCCGCGCTGGGGACTGGTCGGAACCCTGACGGTGCTGTTTTTTGTGCCGCTGCTCATCTCGTTTTTGCTCCTCCTGGCGCTGAACAGAATCGTCAGCCCTGAGGTATGGGACCGCGACTTCAAAGACTTTCTAGGTTAGCCGGTCAGTGACTTTCGCAGTCGCAACCACCGGTGTTCTTTTGAATGAACGCCTTGAGCGCCGGAATCTTTGACAGCACGATAGCCGCGATGACGGCCCCGCCGATGACTATCAGGGCTTCGCGCAGGAATTCGGGAGTTGTGGGGATGATGCCGGTTTTCATCTTGGGGTAACCCGCCTGGCGCTGCTCGACCAGGGCAACGCGTGAATCAATCCTGTCCATGTCGCGCAGCAGCCAGTCCAGTTTTGTCGACACGACCGCGCATCAGCCGGCTGCGGACACAGGGCCAACGTGCCTCAGACGCCCTTGTTGTTCGGGTTCTTATAAATTTCGCGCACTGAATCGGACATCGGAAAATTGAGATTTACGTTGTTCGGCGGTACGGGGCGGGTGAACCATTTCGCGTAGATATCATTGATCTCACCGGACTTCATCAGGCCCGTAATAGTTTGATCCACGATTTCCTTGAACCGTGGATCGTCCTTGCGAAACATGAACCCATAGGGTTCGTCACGCAAGCGTTCGCGCAATAAAAGGAGAGCATCGAAGCACGCTCCTTTCGTCAATCATCATGCTGGCCCAGCAATGTTGCGACTTCACGCGCATGTTTCAGGCCGGCAAGGACTTGAATGCTGCAGGGGGCGAAAAAGGGACCGATTCCACCATCTGATGAAGGACGAAACAGTTACCGCTCGTTGGTGCATGCGGTCCCCCTATTACCTGCAGATTGGCAAAGCATCGAAGCCGCCAGTCGCTCCGTTTTACCAATCTGAGCAATCTATTCTCGCGCCTGCCACACCGACGCGCTCCAGGTAGGCGCGGCGGAGTTGATGATCTGAAGGATCTCGGGCGGGATGTCACCCGCCCCCGTCAACTGGCGAACTTCCAGCACGTCGTCGGTACCAAGTCCGGAGGGCGCCCGGAGTGCCCACTGGATGGCTTCGTCGAGCGACTTCACGTCGATGATGTAGAAACCGCCGATCAGCTCCTTCGACTCGGCGAAAGGGCCATCGACGACATAACGCTTGCCTTCGGAAACTGCGACGCGGGCACCCCGTGCCGCAGGGTTCAGGCCCTCGGACGCAACCAGGACTCCGGCCTTGTGCATCTCCTCGTTGAACGCCATGTAAGCGATAAAGAGTTTTTCGTCGAAACTCGCTTCCATGCCCGCGTTCGGTTCGTCCGTACCTGCTTGTGCCGTGATGATGAATCGCATCGTCGTTTCTCCTTGTGGATTGGTGCCTCTACTACCACGACGAATGGCGGCTCGTCAAATCGACACGGCCAGCGGGTTTTTTTCAGGTTTTCCGAATTCACTGATCTGACCGTATTCCCTGCGCTTGCGATGGCATGCGGTCTGCTAATGACGGGGCACATGGCTGACTGCCGTAAGTTTGGCCATTTCCGGCGAAGTAACGTTGACCAGCTAGCTGGGAGAAACAGTACCTTGCAGGTTCGGTGGTTTCCAGCCCCGAGCCCAATCGAGGTAGGCCTCTGCTTCCATCGGCCTTGCGATGAAATAGCCCTGTGCGAGGGCGCAGCCGAGCTGGCGCAGCAAGTTCCAGTCTGCCTGCGTTTCAACCCCTTCGGCTACCGCCGTGATGTTGAGCTTCTTCGCGATGTCGAGGCTCGATTCAAGGACCACCCTGGCGGATGCCTGTTTGGTTGCGTTGGTCACAAAGGATTGATCGATCTTGAGCTCGGTGAAGGCGATTCGCGTGAGCTGCTGCATTGAGGCGTAGCCGGTGCCGTAATCGTCAATGGACAAGCCGAAGCCCTTCATGCGCAGGCGCGCGAGGTTCTCGAGTGCTCTGCCTACATTGGTCGTGGCCACGGACTCGGTTACTTCGAGGACCATATGGCGTGGCTCTAGCCCCTGGTCGAGCACAAGCTGCGTCACGCGGTCGGCAAGGTGCACGTCGCCCAGCGATTGGGGCGACAGGTTCACCGACACGGTGGCCTGCAGCCCGGCACTGAGCCAGGTCCTGCACAGTGCCGCTGATTTTCTCAGCATGACTTCCATGAGCGTATCGATCATCCCCTTCTCTTCGAGCAGGCCGATGAACGCGTGGGGAGCGACGACGCCCCGATCAGGATGGCGCCAGCGTGCGAGTGCTTCCGTCCCCTTGATTTTCCCGGTGGCCAGTTCTACCTTGGGTTGAAGGAAAGGTTCGAATTCATTGTTCTTCAATCCTGCCACGATCTCTTCCAGCGTGAACGACGGGGCAATCGTCGGCGGGGCCCGCCGGGCCTGCACTGCCCTGTGGCGTTCGATCAACAGCCCCAGCTTTCCGGGGTTGAGCGGTTTTTCCACGACGCCCAGCAACTCGATACCGTAGGCCTCGGTCATGGTCTCGACCGAGGCGATCAGGTTGCGCTCCAGCGCACTGGCGATGATGACCGACACTGGGGACTCGCACTCGCCCAGGCGTCGGATGAATTCCATGCCGTCCATGCCCGGCATATCAAGATCGCAGATGACGATATCGATGGGACGGCTGGGGTCGCGAATGATCGTCAAGGCAACATGGCCGTCCGCCGCTTCATGGACACTCCTCGCACCCAGGCCGCCAAGCATCCTCACCAGCGTGCTGCGCTGGAAATCATGGTCTTCGGCAACCAGAAAATGTAAGTTGGTGATCGACATTTCGTTATCCTTTCGTCTGCAGCCTTTCCTGGTTTCTAGCCGGGTACCGAGCCTTCAAAGGGCGTCCAAATAGGTGTTCAGGCGTTGCAATTCGTGCTGGAAGGTGCCCATGTGGGCCTCGACCGCCGCCCAGTCACTGGTGCGGCTCGCGTGCTCGATGCGTTCGCAAACCCTGGCAAAGTCGAGCGCGCCTATCATCCTGCTGGCACCCAGCATGCGGTGGGTAGACCGGGTGATCTGCGAACTGTCACTGGTAGCCACGGCCCGCTTGAGCATGGCCGCATCCTCGTCGTTGGCGGACCGAAACTCTGTGAATATGTGGCGCTCGGTGGACGCGTCGCCGCCCGAAAATTCGGCAATGACAGACCGGTCGACAGGGGCGGTCGCTACCGGTGCCGCCAGGTGTTTGCCGGATGTCCTGGGTGGCGCCCCCGGCGTGACAGTGACCTCCGGAATGGGTAGCCATTGATCGAGCTTTTCCCCTAGCTGGCACAACTGGACCGGCTTGACAAGGTAGTCGTCCATGCCGGCGGCAAAGCAGATATCGGCCTCACCACTCAGTGCATTGGCCGTACACGCGATAACCGGGGTGTGTTTGCCTCCGGTGGACTCAAACCGGCGAATGCTGCGCGTAAGCTCATAGCCATTCATCTCCGGCATGTTGCAGTCGGTGATCACAATTCCGAACCGGCCCGACTGCCATTTGGTCAATGCTTCGGCACCGTTTTCGGCGCTCTCCGCGGCATAGCCCAGCGCATGCACCTGCCGCATCAGGAGCATGCGGTTGATCGGATGGTCATCCACCAGCAGCACCAGCGTTCCCTCCATCTCGGCCTGCACAACGGTTGGCGCATTGCGACGCGCTGCGTCGGCGGCTCGGGCCGAATCCTGCAGTTGCGCACGGCTGTTTTTTGCCAGGTCCTTCGGATCGGCGATCGGCAGTGACAAGGTGAGGATCATGGTCGTGCCTTTGCCCAGCTCGCTGACCATCTCGACCGTGCCGCCCATCATGTCAGCGAGCCGCCGGCAGATCGTGAGCCCCAGTCCGGTGCCCCCGGCACGCCGGGCCGCATCGCCCTCCCCCTGGGTGAACGGCTGGAACAGCCGCTGCTGATCTTCAGCGGAGACGCCCATGCCCGTGTCTGCAACCACAAACCGCACCTGCTCTTCTCCGTTGGTTCGTGCTATGAGCTCTGCCTTGATCTCGACCGAGCCCTTGGGGGTAAATTTGAGCGCGTTGCTGACAAAATTGTTGAGTATCTGGCACAACCGCAATGGGTCAAACATCAGCGCGGGGCTGATGTGCGGATCGGTGCTGTGCTTGAGCAGCAAGCCTCGGCTGCTGGCGTTACCAGCGTACATGTTCCTCACATGCTCGATAGCGTCCTTGATCGAGGCGACCTCGGGATGGACCTTCAGTTTTCCTGCTTCAATCTTGGAAAAATCGAGAATGTCGTCAATGATGCGCAGCAGCGACTGGCTCGATTCACGCACGATCGCGAGCGTGGCGCGTTGTTCGGCATCGAGCCGGGTCAGGCCCAGGAGTTCGAGCATGCCGAACATGCCGTTCATCGGCGTCCTGATCTCGTGGCTCATGGTGGCCAGAAAAGTGCTCTTGGCGCGGTTGGCGGTATCGGCTGCCTCCCGGGCTGCAACGAGCTCAGTCGTCCTTTGCACCACGCGCTGCTCCAGTTCCTTGTTCAGGTTCAGGGTTCGTTCCTCTATCTGCTTGCGCTCGGTGATGTCACGCAAAAATGCGCTGAACGTCCACGCCCCCTGAAGCAGCATCGGGGTAATGGATAGTTCGACCGGAAACTCGTGGCCGTCCCGGTGCAAGGCGGTGATTTCGAAGCGCCGGCTTAATATCGGTCCCTCGCTGGTGGCCAGGAAATGCTTCAACCCGCGCACATGGGCTTCACGATGTTTCACCGGAATGACAAGTTCGGCCAGCGGCTGGTCGATGGCCTCTTCGCGCTTCCAGCCAAAAATGGTTTCCGCCTGGGCGTTCCACTCCCTGACAAGTCCATGGGAATCCATGGCCACCACGGCATCCAGTGCCGTGTCAATCGTGAGCCGGGTACGCGCCTCGCTCTCGCGCAGCGCCTCAACGACCGCAGTCAGTTGCTGGGTTCTCTGGTTCACGCGCGCTTCCAGCGCGAGCCTCAACTGGTGCAACTCGGAATTACTCCGCTGCAGGTCTTCCTGGCTTTTACTGAGCTCCTCGTTGCGCTTATGGAGTGCGTCTTCCAGCTTCTTTTGTTCGGTGACATCTCTGGAGATCCCCAACAGGTAGAGCGGCCGGCCCTTGCTGTCGAGGATGGGGATTTTCTTGGTGTGCAGGATCCGGTCGCCTTTTTTGCGCGTGTGGATCGGCTCCTCCGGGATGTCCACCACCACGCCGCGCGTCAGCACCTCATGGTCTCTGGACGTGAAGGCGTCGGCCTCTTCCTCGGGGAAAAAGTCATAGTCATTTTTGCCAACCAGATCATCCCGGGAATAACCCAGCAGCTCTTCGCCGGCGCGGTTGAATCTGACAAAGCGCAGGTCGGTCGCATCTTTTACAAAAAGCATGTCGGGGATGGTTTCGATCACCGAATCGAGAAATCTGTTCGCCGCCGCCACCTCGGCCGAGCGCTGCCCCAGTGATTCCTGGCTTTGGGTGAGGTCCTTGTTGCGCTGGACGGCGGCGTCATAGGTGGACAGCAGGAGGTTGAGGATCTGCGAACGATCGGCGGTGATGAAATGCCTATGGTCATTGAAGTAGATTTCCACCCCTTTGCCCAAATCCTGCTTCCGGTGCATTTCCCGATTGACGAGAACATAACGTACGCGAGCCAGCATATAGCGCTCGTCATAGGGCTTGAGGACGAAGTTATCAGCCCCGCACTCCAGTCCACGGATCACGTCCTCCGGATCGGACATGGTGGTGACGAGGATGACCGGTGTGTTGCGAAGATCGGGCTGCGCCTTGATTCGGCGGGAAAGTTCGTAGCCGTCCATTTCCGGCATTTTCACGTCGCTGATGATCAGTGCGGGCCGGAACTGGGGCATCATTTCCAGCGCGATTCGGCCATTGCGGGCAACGCCTACTTCGTACCCCTGCTGTTCAAGAATATGCTGCAGCCGTTGGGCCTGCGTCGGGCTGTCTTCCGCTATCAGGATTTTCACAGGTGGATCGGACGATGGCGTACTTGCATTCATGATCTCAGCTCCTCCCTATCTCACGGTCATGACCATTGCCTTGCCTGACCAGCGCAATCAGCGCATCGGCGATCTTGTCTGCCGGTAATACCTGTGTGGCGGCGCCCAGGGCAATGGCGGCACCCGGCATGCCGTGCACCACCGAGCTTTCCTGATTTTGAGCGATGGTGACGGCCCCTTTGGCCTTCATTGCATTCAATTCCTCGGCGCCGTCCTTGCCCATGCCCGTCAGCAATACGCCCAGCGCGTTCGGGCCGTACACTTCGGCCAGCGAGCGGAACAAGAAAGACACGGCCGGCCGCAGATGATTCTCCGGCGCCTCCCGGGTCAGGATGATGTTGCCGCCGATGCCGATGCCCATGTGGAAATCGTCCGGTGCCAGGTAGACATGACCTGGCAACGGACTTGTTCCGTAGGAAGCGATGTGAATCTGCAAGCTGGTGGTCTGGTTCAACCACTCGGCCATTCCGGCCAGAAATCCGTGTGCAATGTGCTGCACAACGAGCACCGGCGCGGGAAAGTCCTTTGGCAATCCCGAGAGGATGGTTTGCAGCACCGGTGGTCCACCGGTGGAGGCGCCGATGCCGATGAGTTTGATCTGCGCTGGAGTACGCTGCCGCTGCGCGCCTGGGGCAGGATGGGCCAAAGGCAATGGAGCCGGCCGCCTGTGGGCCGTGCGGCGCACGACCTTCACCTCGGACATCAGCTTGACCGTTTCGAGCAGATGAGCGGCCGTCGCCTCAAAATCGCCATGCTCGGCAGCAAAGGGTTTTTCAATGCAGGCGATGGCTCCCGCTTCCATGGCGCGGAACGTCACGGCGATGTCGGTGACGTTGCTGTGGGCACTGCAGATGACGATAGGTACCGCATGCGTCTCCATGATGCGGCGCGTCGTCTCGAAACCGTCGAGCCGCGGCATGTCAATGCCCATGAGCACGACATCGGGCTTGTTGTGATTGATGAAATCGATCACCGCCTGGCCGTCACCGACGGCGCCGACAACCCGGATCTGCGGATCCGATTCGAGCAGGTGCACGAGCAGCATGCGTGTGACCGCTAGGTCTTCCGCCACCAGTACGTTGATCTTGCCATCAGTCATGAAAGACTCACTCGGTTAAATCAGCCGCCGTACTGCCTCGATCAGGTTGCTCTGGTCGAAGCTGCTCTTGACAATATACGCATTGGCGCCAGCGTCGATGCCGCGCTCGCGGTCCTCCCGCGTTTCCAGCGCCGTCACCAGCACCACCGGTAGTTCTGCCAGTCTGTTGTCGGCGCGTATCCTCGCCGTCAGGTCAAAGCCGTTGAGCCGCGGCATTTCCACATCGGAAACAAGCAGGTCGAACTTTTCGGCGCGCAACAGGGTGAATGCATCCATTCCGTCCACGGCTGTTTTGACGTCGTAGCCGGCGGACTCCAGGATGCTCTTGATGAGCATTCGGGAGGTGATGGAATCCTCGGCGACGAGTACCATCCGGGCCTCTGCCGGTTTCGCTCCAGCTGCAACGCGCAGCGGCACCCTGCCCGCTCTCCGGGCAGATTTGAGCAGGTCGGTCACATTGAGAATGGGTGCCACCTGACCGGAGCCAAGCACTGTGGCACCGGCGATATTGCGCACGCGCAACAGCGGTTTCCCCAGGCGCTTGACCAGTACTTCCTGTTCGTCCAGCACAGCGTCGACCGCAAACGCGATACGCTGATCGGCCGCGCCGAGGACAACGACCGGCGTGCTGGCGGGCAGTTCGCCGTTGTGCGGCATGGACGGCAACTCAAGCACCTCAGCCAGCCGCACCAGGGCAATGGCGCGCCCGTCCAGTGCGATGGTTTCGCGCCCCTCCACCGCCAGAATATTGTCGGCCTTCACGCGCGCCACACGTTCAACGTGGGAGGTGGGCACAACAAACAACTGCTCCTGCACTTCGATCAGAACTCCCCGAAACGTCGCGAGCATCGACGGCAGCACGATGCGAAAACAGGTTCCCCGGTGCGGTTGACTCTCGACCGTGACAGTCCCTCCCAGTTTTTGAGCCTTCTCGCGCACGATCGCCAGGCCCAGTCCACGACCGGACAGTCGGGTAATCATCGCGCTGGTGGACACTTCGGCCTGGAAAATCAGCGCCTGCGCCTGAGCGTCGTTCAACTGGCGCGCCTCGTCCGCCGAGACAATCCCCTGCTTGATGGCCGACTCCTTGACCTTTGCTGTGTCGACGCCTGCGCCGTCGTCGGACATGGAAATTTCCACCTTGCTGTCGCTTACCTGGGATACGGTGAGCGTGATCGCGGCACGGGAGGGCTTGCCCAGGCGCATGCGTGATTGGGGCGTCTCGATACCGTGATCAACGCTGTTACGCAGCAGGTGGACAAGCGGGTCCTTGATCTCCTCCAGGATGCGCTTGTCGATCGCAATCTCCTCGCCATGGACCGTAAGGTCGGCTTCCTTGCCTTGATCGCGACACAGGTCGCGCACCAGTTTCGGAAATGATGTGGAAATGGTGGCAAACGGCAACATGAGCAGTTGCTTCGAGTCCTCCAGCAGGTCATCCACCAGTTTGCCAATGGCATAGCGATCGTGCTGCGCCGTCCGCTCCAGTGCCACGGCCTCGTCTTCCACGGTTTTGATGTAGTCCATGCTCCAATCAAAAAAATCCAGCACCCGGGCCAGCTCCGCAGAGGAATGTGTCGGAGAGCCTGGCTGATCGGATAGCAGACGCAGCTGGCGCACTTCCGGCTCAACCGCGCCCCAGGCATTGCGCCAGGCTTCAAAGCGGCCAGACAGTTCGCGCAAATCAGTCACCCGCTGGCCGACAGTCAGTTTGGCCATCAGCATTTCCTCGGCCTCCAGTAGTCGCGCCTCCAGTTTCGAGACAGCGACGCGCACGGTTTCCTGGTGGCCCATTTCCGTCGCGACGGGTGCAGGCAAAGGCACAGCAGGTTTCTCAACTTCGATGACGGGCGGCGCCGTCGCTGCGTCGTCGTCGTTGGGCGGCCGCCCGGCAGCAGCGGACTCCCGAGGGCTCAAAGAAGAAGCCGTTCCCAACTGGCGCAACGACGACAAGGCAGACTGGTCACCGGCGCCGCCGGAACCTATGGGCGCGGCCAGCGCAGAGGCGATGGCATCGAGTGCGCGATGCAGCGCGTCGAGCGCATCGGGCGACGGCAAGCTTTCCTGCCGCTTCCAGCTGGCAAACACGTCTTCCATCGACTGGCACAGCAACTCGATCTCGGTGAAATCCACCGCCCGTGCCGCCCCCTTCAGACTGTGCGCGGCGCGGAACACCGTCTCCACGATCTGGCCGTGGACCTGCGCAGAAGGCGTTCTTTCCAGCTCCAGAAAACCGGTCGAGATCGTCTGCAAATGCTCTTCGGCTTCGACCTTGAAGGTCGCGCGGAGTTGTCGGATAAATTTGTCTTCTTTGGTGCTCATGACGATGTTGTTGATTACACCTTGTAGCGCTCAGCCATCTGCTTGAGCCGCTGGCCGAGTTCGTCCAGGTTGCGCGCCGCAACCTCCAGCTGCCTGGCGCTCGCCACGTTCTGCGTGCTCGCCTGCTTGATGCTCTCCATCGCGCCCGCCACCTGGTCAACGCCCACCAGCTGCTGCTGGCTCGATGCCGCAATCTGCGTGGCCGCCTGCGCCGCCTCCGTCACGTTGCCCGCCAGCGCCTGGATCGAT